>CAXGVP010000484.1:0-3749 GCA_964013055.1 uncultured Albimonas sp. | reverse complement strand
CCTGTCGCTGCTGCCGCTGGCCATGCGCATGGCCGGCCCGCGCGAGGCGGTCTGGCACGGCCTGATCCGCCGCAACCACGGCGTCACCCACTTCATCGTCGGCCGCGACCACGCGGGCCCCGGCAAGAACTCGGCGGGCGAGGACTTCTACGGTCCCTACGACGCCCAGGACCTGTTCCGCGAGCACGAGGCCGAGATCGGCGTCGAGATGGTCGACTTCAAGCACATGGTCTACGTGCAGGAGCGCGCCCAGTACGAGCCCGCCGACGAGATCGAGGAGGGCGTGACCGTCCTCAACATCTCGGGCACCGAGCTGCGCCGCCGCCTCCAGGAAGGCCTCGACATCCCCGAGTGGTTCTCCTTCCCCGAGGTGGTCGAGGAACTGCGCCGCACCCGTCCGCCGCGGGCCCAGCAGGGCTTCACGGTGTTCCTCACGGGCCTGTCGGGCTCGGGCAAGTCGACGGTCGCCAACGCGCTGATGGTCAAGCTGATGGAGCTGGGCGGCCGCCCGGTGACGCTGCTGGACGGCGACGTGGTGCGCAAGCACCTGTCGTCGGAGCTGGGCTTCTCCAAGGAGCACCGCGACATCAACATCAAGCGGATCGGCTACGTCGCCTCCGAGATCACCAAGAACGGCGGCATCGCGCTCTGCGCCCCGATCGCGCCCTACACGGCCACCCGCCGTGCGGTCCGCGAGATGATCGAGGCCTACGGCGCCTTCGTCGAGGTGCACGTCGCGACCTCGCTGGAGGAGTGCGAGCGGCGCGACCGCAAGGGCCTCTACAAGCTGGCCCGCGAGGGGAAGATCAAGGAGTTCACCGGCATCTCCGACCCCTACGAGGCGCCCGAGAAGCCCGAGCTGCGGCTCGAGACCGAGGGCACCGACGTCGACAACTGCGCCCAGACCATCCTGCTGAAGCTGGAGCAGATGGGCCTGATCGGCTGACGCCTGCCGTCAGCCTGATGCGCCAGGGGCGGTCCGCGAAGGCGGGCCGCCCCTTGTCGTCTGCAGCGCTGTCGCCCACGGGGCAATTCGAGTACCGTTCGCGATCAGGGGACATCCACGCCGAATCCGTTGCCGTTGCTGTTGCCGGAGATCATATGAAGCTCGCCTATTTCACGGGGCCCGGGAACGTCGTTGGGACGTATCGGCACTGGCGCGAGGGCCGGGGAGATCCCGGCGTGCCGGTCCGTCCCTACTCGAGCATGTTCTACGATCTGGTCGAGCAGATGCGCGGCGAGGCGCTCGTTCTGCACACGTTCCCTGGCGAAGCGGACCTGCAGGAGGGCCGGTTCCGCATCGAGCGGCTACAGGGCGCCGAGCCGGCTGCCGGCCGCATCGGCTATCAGCTCCAGCGCTATCGCCTGGCGCGCGCCATCGCCACGCGGATCAACGCCTTCAAGCCGGATGCCGCGGTGATCTCCTCGGGCGCGCCGATCCCGCTGCTTTCGATGCTCGACTCCGGGTTTCCGACGATCACTTCGATCCACCGCACCTATTGGCCGATGCATCAACCGCCGGCCGATCTGAAGCCGCGGATCAAGCTTGCACTGCTCCGGCGCGCGCTGTCGCACACCGACGCCGCCATTGGCACCTCCGCGGAATGCGGGCGCCAGTACCTCGAGCTGCGCGGCAAGGATGTCCCGGTCCAGGTCCAGCGCCCGGTGTTGAACTACGAGGCGCCGCTGAAGCCCCAAACCGAGACGCCGGGCGCCCGTCATTTCGTCTACGTGGGCCGCATCACCTACGACAAGGGCGTCTTCCTGCTGCTCAAGGCCTTCGAGCGTCTCACGGCAGAGCAACCCGGCTCGAAGCTCAGCTTCGCCGGAGACGGCGAAGCGCTGGAGCCGCTGCGCAGCCGCGTCGCGCAGTCGCCCTGCGATGCACAGGTAGAGGTCCTCGGTCGGCTGCCGGCAGCCGAGGTGCTCGACCTGATGACGCGCGCGGACCTGCTGGTATGTCCGACGCTTACGGAGTTCACCGAGGGCCTGGCCATGGTCTGCATCGAGGCCGCGGCGGTCGGCACGCCGACGCTGATGAGTTCGGTGGTGCCTGCCCAGGACATCCTCGCCGGATCCTGTCTCACGTTCCAGGCCGATTCCGAAGAAGCCCTGCTGCAAGCCATGAGACGGCTTTCCGGCGACAGCGTCGAGTATCGCCGCATGGTCGCCGCCACGCGAACCCTCGCGCCCGCCTTCCGCGACCCGTCCGATTGCTGGGGAGAGCAGCTGCGTCGCCTGCTCGACGCCCTGCTTTAGCCTTCTGCGCGGGCGCATGCGGTCCGCCTTTCGCCCGCGACCCTCTCCTGCTCAAGACTTTCTCAACCCGACTGCCCTCTAAGTCCTCGCTGCAATGCCGGGGATGCGTCCAGCCTCCCGCCGGCCGGTCGAGCAGGGAGCGGAGCGTGACGATCGAGCGGATGCAGCCGAGGACGGCGCCGGAGGCGCCTCCGGCCACGGTCGACCTCGCCGCAACCAGCGAGCGGGCCCGACGCGCGCTTGCCGAAGCAGAGCGGCGTGATCTGCCGCCAGACCCCCGCGTGTTCGAGTTGTTCTACGCCTACCTGGGCGGCGACAACCCGCGCCTGCGCGCGGCAATCGACACCATGCTGCCCGAGGGCGGCGGCGCCAACCTCGACGCGGTGGAGCGGATCCACGATGCGTATCTCGCGCTCGGCAGCAAGGCGGAGCGGTTCCTCGACGTCGGCCGGCAGGTGGAGCTGGAGCTGGCGCTGCTGTCGGAATCGCTGGCCCGCCGCTCGGCCGCCAACGACGCCTTCCAGTACGACCTGACCCGCGCGCGGGACGGCATGTCGATCCTCTCGCGCCCCGGCACCGTGCGCCAGACGATCCGCGACCTGATCGACCTGACCACCCGCTACGCCCAGCAGGTCGAGGGGCACGACGCCGAGCTGGCGGCCGCGCGCACCCAGATCTCCGACCTCCAGGACGAGCTGCAGGAACTGCGCGAGAGCGCCTATCTCGACCACCTCACCGGGCTGGCGAACCGCCGCCGCTTCGACGGCGGGCTGGAGCTCGCGATCCTCGAGGCGCCCGAGCGCGGGCCGCTCAGCCTGGTGATCTGCGATCTCGACCATTTCAAGCGGATCAACGACGGATTCGGGCACGCGGTGGGGGATTCGGTGCTCAAGCAGTTCGCGCGGCTGCTGCGCCAGAACGTGCAGGGCAGGGACACCGCCGCCCGCTTCGGCGGCGAGGAATTCGCGCTGATCCTGCCCCGGACCGAGCGTCTGGGCGCCCGCCATGTGGCCGAGCGCGTCCGCCAGGAGCTCGCCGCCCGCGCCTTCGTGGTCACCGGCTCCCGCAAGCGGCTGGGCACGGTGACCGCCTCGCTGGGGGTGGCGGAATGGCGGCGCGGCGAGAGCGCGGCCGACCTGATCGGGCGCGCCGACGCCGCGCTCTACAAGGCCAAGAACAGCGGCCGCAACCGGGTGATCGTCGCCGACTGACCCGCCCGCCGCACCGCCGGCCAGCCAGTCCGTGGGGTCATCGGGTCTTCAGGCCTTGGGGTCTTCTGGCCGTCGAAGCGCCTGACCACCCGCTTGTCTGGCCACTGGCTGGTCTGGCTGTGGGCGCCTCGGACAATCGGCGGCGAGGGGAGGTGGACCGTATGCCCCAGACGCCAGGGCGGCCCGCCGCTCGCCGAGCCCGGCCTTTCCTCCCGGCCCGACCGTCAGCGCGCCCGGCGCCCTGGTCCGCGGCTGCGGCTCGCATTCGCGACCGCCGTC
>CAXGVP010000483.1:0-3761 GCA_964013055.1 uncultured Albimonas sp. | reverse complement strand
CGCCGCCCTCGCCGACGCCTGGGCGCGCGAGGAATTGCAGGGCGAGCCCGCCCCCGACGGCGCCCCGCCGCTGGCAGAGCGCGTGCCCCCCGACGCGGCCTTTCTTTTCGCGCGCGCGCCGCGGGCGACGCGCGGACCGTTCGACCGAGGGGCCGAGGGCGCGCTGCGCGCAATGACGCCGCGCCTGGCCGAGGCCTATGCCGGCCTCGCCGGGGCGCTGATCGACCGCTGCCTGTCGCCGGGCGGCCAGGGCGGACGCTTCGGCGGTCCGCAAGACATCCAGGCCCTCGCCGGGCCGGAGTTCGGCGCGTCCGTCCGCGACTAGCGGCGCCGCTCCGATCACGTGGGAAGGTCCGCGCCCGATGCGGACCGATGGGGAGTGAAAGACATGGCTTTCAACAGCGTAAAGTCCAAGACGACCTTCACCGGATTCAGCGCCGCGGACAAGACCACCATCCTCGACGCGATGAAGACGGCCTATGACGGCTCGGCCACCGCCAAGACGATGTTCGACGACTGGATTGCAGCGGGCAAGGAAATCAAGGTCGATTTCGTTGCGGACGCCTTCCAGGCCTATCGCAACACCGGCAAGATCGAGGTCGACCTGAGCTATCTCGACGATGCCAACTACATCGACAACAACGGCAAGGCCGTCGAGGACACCGCGGTCACCGCGGTGCTGCACGAGCTGGTGCACGCCCTGACCGGCAAGCGCGACAACTGGGACGGGGTGGCCGAGTACCGCGGCGACACCGTGAAGATGTCGAACAAGATCTATGACGAGCTCGGCATCGCCGAACAGAATTCCTACATCGCCTACGACAGCGCCGGCGACATCCTCGAGCGCGGGCGCGAGTACACCGCCGGCGCGGCGATCGACCGCTCGCAGTCGGGCGACCGGGACTGGAACTCCTCGGCCGCGGGCGTGTCCAAGGACCTGCTGATCGGCGGCGGTTCGGCCAACAACCTGCAGTCGGGCCGCGGCGCGGACGTGCTGTTCGGCGCCGGGGGCGACGACAACCTCAACGGCGGCGACGGCGACGACATCGCCCTGCTGTCGGGCAAGCCGACCGACTACGACATCCGGGTCAACGCCGACGGCACCTGGACCTCGCGCCATGTGCGCGGCGACGCGGACGAGGGGACCGACACGTTCTCCAACATCGAGAAGGTGCGCTTCACCGCCGACGAGACCTTCTCGCTGTCCAAGGGCGGGCTGACCTTCCAGACCGACTTCGCCTTCGTCGTCGACACCACCGGGTCGATGTGGGACGACATCGGCGCGGTGCAGGCCTCGGCCACCGGCGTGATCGACGCGCTGTTCAACAACGACGCCATCGACGCGCGCGTGGGCGTCGTGTCCTACAAGGACAACGACAACGGCGAGCCGACCCAGGTGCTGCTGCAGTTCACCGACCAGGACGACTTCGCCGCCCGCAAGGCGGCGGCGCAGGCGGCGATCAACTCGCTGTCGGCCTCGGGCGGCGGCGACACGCCCGAGTCGGCCTTCGACGGGCTGCTCAAGGCGCTCGACGGCTCGATGGGCGACTGGCGGATGGGCGCGGGCACCAAGCGCATCGCGCTGTTCACCGACGCGCCCGCCAACGACGCCCACCTGCTGCCCACCGTGCTGAGCTTCGCGCTCAACATCGGCGCGGTGATCTCCTCGCGCAGCACCGTCGAGCTGGGCGCGGGCATGACCACGGACACCTTCACCTTCAGCTTCGGCGACGGGCTCTCGGGCCGCGACGCGGGCTCGGAGGGCGATGAGTTCCCCGACTTCGTGCCCTCCGACGATCCGGTCGCGCCGCTGTCGGGCACGGCCTCGGTGCAGATCACCACGATCCAGATCGGCTCGGCCGAGACCGACCCCGACCTGGTGGGCGCGGCCGACGAGACCGGCGGCGCGGTGCTGGACGCGGCCGATCCCGACGCGGTGGTCGAGCAGCTGCTGAACCTCATCAACACGCCGAACTACTCGATCGCCGCCGACGTGGCCTCGCTCGAGGAAGGCGACGCGGGCTTCACCCGGGTCACCTTCACCATCACCCGCGACCGCGCCGACAACGCCGCGGTGGTGACCCTGGGCACGACCGGCGACGCCGACGGCGACGACGTGAGCAACGTCAACGCCTCGGTCGCGCTGGAGGCGGGCCAGACCTCGGCCAGCTTCTCGGTGCGGGTGCTGGGCGACCTGGAGAACGAGCTCGACGAAAGCTTCGGGGTGACCATCGTCTCGATCGACGAGACCGCGACCGTGGGCATCGGCGAGGCCGGGTTCACCATCCTCAACGACGACACCGAGCTGCTGGGCACCGGCGACGACGACACCCTGCTGGGCAGCCTGCTCGACGACATCATCGAGGGGCGCGGCGGCGACGACCTGATCCGCGGCTTCAAGGGGGCGGACGTGCTCTCGGGCGGGGCCGGCAAGGACGAGGTCTATGCGGGCCGCGGCAAGGACGTGGTGCGCGGCGCCGGCGGCGACGACCGGCTCGACGGCAAGCAGGGCGACGACCGGGTGCTGGGCGGCGGCGGCGACGACATCGTGCGGGGCCAGCGCGGCGACGACGAGATCGACGGCGGCGCGGGCTTCAACCGGCTGATCGGCGGCGCGGGGGCGGACGAGTTCGTGCTGCACGCCGGCGACGGGGCCTTCGACCGGGTGCGCGACTTCCAGGACGGAATCGACAGCTTCCGGGTGGAGGGCGCGGACGGGCTCGGCGCCGACGACCTCAGCTTCGTGATGCGCACCAGCTCGGCCAAGGTGCTGCTGGGCGACGAGCTGCTGGCGGTGGTGCGGGGCGACTTCGAGGCGCTCGACCCCACCGACTTCGCCTTCGCGTGACGCCTCGGCCGGCGGCGTCCTGCACCGCCGCCGGCCCGGAATTCCGCGGCCGCGCCCCCGCCGGGCGCGGCCGCATCCGTTCCGAACTCTGCGCGGACCGCCGCACGCCAGCCGCCGGGGCGGCGACGCGAGTCGCGCCCGCCCGCCGCATCGAAGACCGCAGGTGAAACCGCCGCCCGGAAACGAAAAACCCCGCCCGGGCGAACGCCGCGGGCGGGGTTTTCAGGGAAGGTGGTGGAGCCTAGGGGAGTCGAACCCCTGACCTCTTGCATGCCATGCAAGCGCTCTCCCAACTGAGCTAAGGCCCCGTACCTTTCGTCGCCGCCGGCTTGGGTGTTCCGTCTGGCGTGGCGGTGATCTAGACCAGCGGAGGGGGGGACGCAAGGGGTGTTTTTCCCTTTTCTCGCCCGGACCTCCGTGTCCTTGCGGCAGGCTGGATCGCGAAGGATTCAGCCGGCCGCGAGGCCCGCCCGAGGGCGGGCGCGAGGCGACCTCAGGTCTCCCTCAGGTCTCCTCGTCGCTGTCGTCGTCCTTGCCGCCGACAATGCCGATGTCGTCATCGGAATCGTCGTCGTCGTCGTCCAGCAGGACGTCGTCGTCGGCATCCGAATCGTCGTCGTCGTCCAGCAGATCGTCTTCGATCACGGGCGCGTCGGCGGCAGGGGCCTTCTCGGGCTTGGGCTTGGCCCGCGCCATCGGCGGACCCTTGCGCTCGCTCAGCTGGGCGAGGTCGAAGGAGGCGCCGCAGCTGGGGCACGGCGCCGGATCTCTCATCAGGTCGTAGAAGCGCGTCTGGCAGCTCGGGCACACGCGCTTCGCGCCCCATTCAGGTTTGGCCATCAGGACCCCCGGCAGGCGAACGGTGAAGCGAAGGCGCCGGCCATGCCACATGATTCCCCAACGTGCAAGCGCA
>CAXGVP010000482.1:0-3761 GCA_964013055.1 uncultured Albimonas sp. | reverse complement strand
CCGCCATCGACGTCCGCCGGCTCGCCGGGCGCCCCGGGCCCGACCCGGGGCCTCTCCCGCGCCCTCCGCCAGCGCAGGCCTGGCCGCAGGGTCCGCCTCCCCCACACGCGCAGCGCCGCCGCCGCAAGGGACTGGCTTCGCGCCCGGCTCCGCTCCATCCTGCGCGCCGGCCGCCCCCCCGGGGGCGAGACCCGCAAACGGGAGGAACACCATGGACCTGAACCTGCGCGGCAAGCGCGTGCTGATCACCGGCGCCTCGAAGGGCATCGGCGCCGCCGCGGCCGAAGTCTTCGCCGAGGAAGGCGCCCACCTCGCGCTCGCCGCCCGCAACGCCGACGCGCTGGAGGCGATCTGCGCCGACCTGTCGGCGAAACACGGGATCGAGGCGACCGCCCACCCCACCGACCTGCGCGACGCAGCCCAGCTCGCCGCCCTGGCCGAGGCCGCGGGCGACTGCGACATCCTGGTCAACAATGCCGGCGACATCCCCGGCGGCTCGCTCGCCACGATCGACGAGCAGACCTGGCGCCATGCCTGGGAGCTGAAGGTCTTCGGCTTCATCAACCTCACCCGGCTGATCTACGCGAAGATGGAGGCGCGCGGCGCCGGCGTCATCGTCAACGACATCGGCGCGGCCGGAGAGCGCTTCGACGCCGGCTACATCACCGGCTCGGCCGGCAACGCGGCGCTGATGGCCTTCACCCGGGCGCTGGGGGGCCGCAGCCTGTTCCACGGGGTGCGGGTGGTGGGGATCAACCCCGGCCCGGTGCAGACCGACCGGATCGTGTCGCTGATGAAGCGCCGCGCCCTCGACGCCCATGGCGACGAGAGCCGGTGGGAGGAGCAGATGACCGCCCTCCCCCAGGGCCGCGCCGCCCGCCCGCGCGAGGTGGCGGACCTGATGGCGTTCCTCGCCTCCGAGCGCTCGGGCTACACCTCGGGGGTGGTGGTGACGCTGGACGGGGGCATGTGCGCCCGGCCCTGAGCCCCGCCGCCGCCCGCCCCTGCGCCCCCCCCGAACCGTCCCGCCGACCGCCCCGGAGACGGCGGCGGCGACGGCGGCGGGAAGCCGTTATGCATGATGCGCAGGGGCCTGGCGGATTTTTCCGTCCGGCCCCTCTTGCGCTCCCCCGCGGGCCCGGCTAAATCGCGCCCCGTCGGGTGATTAGCTCAGTTGGTAGAGCAGCTGACTCTTAATCAGCGGGTCGTAGGTTCGAGCCCTACATCACCCACCAAATTCCCCTCGCAGGGATCGAAGACGGCGCGCCCCCCGGGGCGCGCCGTCTTCGCGTTTCAGCCCCGCGCCTCCGTCAGCCAGTCCGCGAAGACCCGCGCCTCGTCCGAGGCGCGAGGGTGCACGGTAAGCACGAAAGCGTGGGGGGAGGGGATCGAGTCGGGAGTCAGGGGGACCAGGGCGCCGCGGGCCAGCAGGTCGCCCACCAGACCGTCCCAGCCCAGCACCGCGCCCGCCCCGTCGCGGGCCAGCTGCAGCGCGATCATGTAGTTGTCGACCGCCGCCCGGCGGCCCTGCGGCGCAGGGCGGCCCAGGGCGGCGAACCAGTCTGGCCAGCCGGTCCAGTCCGTGCCCTCGGCCTGCAGGTGGATCAGGGGCGCGTCGAGCAGGTCCTCGACCCGCGCGATGCGGTGGCGCGCGGCATAGTCGGGGCTGCCCAGCGCCAGGATCCGGTCGCGGAACAGCTCGCGCTTCTCGCCCTCGCCCCGCGGGGGGCCGTAGCGGATCGAGAGGTCGGGGCGCCCGCCCGGCGGCTCGACGTCGGTGACGTTCTGGGAGACGACGATCTCCGGCCGGGTCTTCCAGAAGGCGGTGATCTGCGGGGTCAGCCAGAAGGCGCTGACCGCCGTGGTGGCCTGCACCACCACCTCGCCGGCCTCGGGGCGGCCGCGGAGCTCGTGCACCGCCTCGGACATGCCGGCGAAACCGCGCTGGAGGGCGACGAAGAGGAAGGCGCCGGCCTCGGTCAGCTCCACGCCCCGGTGCTGGCGCAGGAAGACCGCGCGGCCGAGTTCCGCCTCCAGCGCGCGGATCTGGTGGCTGACCGCGGCGGGAGTGACGTTGAGCTCGGCGGCCGCCTCCTTGAAGCTGAGGCGACGCGCCGCGGCCTCGAACACCAGCAGAGAGGTCATCGAGGGCAGGTCATAGGGCCGGGTCACGTCGCATTCGCTCCGCCGCGGGTCGCAATCGGAACAGGTGAATTCACCTCATCCCAGTTGAAAATTTCTGCCCTTGTAGAGCGCAACAATCAAGGCCAACGGCTCAGATCAGATAACGTCGCCAGCCGGAGCCAGCCCCCCGATGACCGCCCACCTCTCCGACCTGCTCGCCCGCCGCCGGCCTGGCCACGCGCTGGAGCGGCCGTTCTACACCGACCCCGACATCTTCGCCCAGGACCTGGAGCTGATCTGGCAGCGCGAGTGGCTGTTCGCCCTGCCCGCCGCCCAGCTCGACAAGACCGGCGCCTATCACCGCCTGAAGATCGGCGCCTACGACGTGATCGTGGTGAAGGGCGCGGACGGGGAGATCCGGTCCTTCCACAACTCCTGCCGGCACCGCGGCTCGATCCTGTGCAAGGCGCAGACCGGCAAGGTGGCGAAGCTGGTCTGCCCCTACCACCAGTGGACCTACGAGCTCGACGGCCGCCTGCTGTGGGCGCGCGACATGGGGCCGGACTTCGACGCCTCGAAGCACGGGCTGCGGCCGGTGCATACGCGCCAGGTCGCCGGCCTGGTGTTCATCTGCCTGGCCGAGACCGCACCCGACTTCGACGCCTTCGCGAAGCTCGCCGAGCCCTACCTGGCGGTCCATGACCTGAGCCGGGCCAAGGTCGCCTTCACCTCGACCATCGTCGAGAAGGGCAACTGGAAGCTGGTCTGGGAGAACAACCGCGAGTGCTACCACTGCTCCGGCTCGCACCCGGCGCTGTGCCGCTCGTTCCCGCTGGATCCGGAGGTGGCGGGGGTGAACCCCGACGGATCGGTCTCGCCCCGCCTGCAGGCCCATTTCGACCGCTGCGAGGCGGCGGGCGCCCCGGCGCAGTTCCGGATCTCGGACGACGGGCAGTATCGCCTCGCCCGGATGCCGCTGAGCGCGCCGGCGGTCAGCTACACCATGGACGGCAAGCCCGGCGTGCGCCGGCCGCTGGGGCGCGTGGCGCTCCCGGACGCGGGCTCGCTGCTGGGCTTCCATTACCCGACGCTGTGGAGCCACTTCCTGCCCGACCACTCGCTGACCTTCCGGGTCACCCCGATCAGCGCGACCGAGACCGAGGTCACGACCTGGTGGCTGGTCGACAAGGACGCGGTGGAGGGGGTGGACTACGACCTCGCCCGCCTCACCGAGGTCTGGATCGCCACCAACGACGAGGACCGCGAGATCGTCGAGATGAACGCGGCCGGCATCAACTCTCCCGCCTACACGCCGGGGCCCTACAGCCCGCAGGAGGAATCCGGCGTGATCCAGTTCGTCGACTGGTATGCGCAGACGCTGGAGCGCGCCCTCGGCCCCCGCGCCCTGGCCGCGGAGTGAGCGCCTTGAACGCCCGCGCCCAGCCCGCGCTCGCCTTCTGGACCGACGCCGAGCCGCTCGAGTGCGTCGCCCGCCTGCCCGAGGCGCGCGACGTGGTCACCTTCACCTTCCAGGCCCCTTCCGGCGCGCTCTTCGCCTTCCGCCCCGGCCAGTTCCTGACGCTGGAGCTGCCGGTGGCCGGCGGGCCGCTGCACCGGACCTACACGATCTCCTCCTC
>CAXGVP010000481.1:0-3767 GCA_964013055.1 uncultured Albimonas sp. | reverse complement strand
CCCCCCCACCGCGAGCCGACGCCCGCCCTGCGCGTCCCCTTCTTCCGCCGCATCGCCGAGGCCGCGGGCGCCGAGCCTCGGCGCGGCGCGGTGGTGCGCGCCCGCTCCCGCCTGCAGATGGCGGCCGCGGGGCTGGCCTGGGTCCTGCTGGTGCTGGCGCTGGCGGGGCCCGAGCGGCTGGGCACGCCGGTGGAGATCACCCGCTCCGCCCGCGACGTGGCGCTGGCGATCGACATCTCCGGCTCGATGGACACGAAGGATTTCAAGGCCCCGGACGGCGCCCTCCAGCAGCGCTTCGCGGCGGTGCGCGAGGTCGTGGCCCGCTTCGTCGAAGGGCGGCAGGGCGACCGCATCGCGCTGATCGTCTTCGGCTCGAAGGCCTACCTGCAGTCCCCGCTGACCGAGGACCTCGCCGCCATCTCCTCCCTGCTGGATCGCACCGAGGTCGGCATGGCCGGCCCCCACACCGCGCTGGGCGACGCCATCGGCCTCGCCATCCGCACCTTCGAGGCCAGCGAGGTCGAGCAGCGCCTGCTGATCCTGCTGTCCGACGGGGCCGACACCGCCAGCCGGATGAGCCCGGTCAACGCCGCCGAAATCGCCGCCGACCGGGGCGTCGAGATCCACGCCATCGGCGTCGGCGACCCGCAGGCCTCGGGCGAGGACCGGGTGGACCTGGAGGCGCTGCGCGAGATCGCGGGGCGCAGCGGGGGCAGCTATTTCTTCGCCGCCGACCAGGATGCGCTGACCCAGGTCTACGCGCGCATCGACGCCCTGGCGCCCCGCGACGTCGAAACCCTGTCCTGGCGCCCCCGCCGCTCGCTGGCCTGGATCCCGATGGCGGCGGCGCTGGCGGTGGCGATGGCGACCACCGCCGTCCTGCACCTCGCCTCCCGCAGGCGGGCGGCATGAGCCTCGAGACGCTGTCCCTCGCGCTCGAGGCGTTCCATTTCCTGCGGCCGGTGTGGCTGCTGGCGCTGCCGGCGATCGCGCTGCTGTGGATCGTCGTGCGGCGCGCCCATGGCCGGCCGCGGGCGCCGGCGGCCCGGATCGCGCCGCACCTGCAGGCGGCGCTGACGCTCGACGCCGGGCGCAGGCGGCGGCCGCAGCCGATCGACGGGGTGGCGCTGGCGCTGGTCTGCTGCGCGCTGGGCGCGGCCGGGCCGGCCTGGACGCGGGCCGTCGACCCGTTCGCCGCCCAGGCGGCGCCGGCGGTGGTGGTGCTGAAGGTCACCCCCTCGATGGAGGGCGCCGACCTCGCGCCCTCGCGGCTGGAGCGGGGCCAGCAGAAGATCCGCGACTTCCTCGACCTGCGCGCGGGCGCGCGCACGGCGCTGGTGGCCTATGCGGGCTCGGCCCATGTGGTGATCCCGATGACCGAGGACGCGGACGTCATCGCCCCCTACCTCGCCGCCCTCTCGCCCGGGACCCTGCCGCGCGAGGGCGACGCGGCGGGGGAGGCGCTGGCGCTCGCGGCCTCGCTGCTGGCCGGCGAGGACGGGGCGGCCGGCGCGGTGCTGCTGGTGGCCGACGGGGTCGACCCCTCGCAGGTCGCGGCGCTGAACGCCTCCGCCATCCCGCTGGCGGTGCTGGCGACGCTGCCGCCGGGGGCGCGCGACCGGGGGCTGGAGGCGCTGTCCGCCCCGGTGATCGCCGCCACCCCCGACGACGCCGATCTTCGCCGCATCGACGGTCTGCTCAACGCCGCCTGGGCGCGCGCGCAGCTGTCGGACGAGAGCCGCCCGTGGGAGGATCGCGGCCGCTGGCTGGCCTGGCCCGCGGCCCTGCTGACGCTGCTGTGGTTCCGCCGCGGCTGGACGATGCGCTGGGCGGCGCTGGCGCTGGCGGTGGCGCTGGCCCCCGTCGCGACGCGAGCCCAGGAGGGGGCGCAGGAGGGCGCGCGCAATCTCCGCGCCGAGGCGCCGGCAGAGGCGCCGGGCCCGCTCGACCTGGGCGGGCCGGTTGCGGGGTGGTTCCTGACCCCCGACCAGCAGGGCGACATCGCCTCCGCCCGGCGCGAGTTCGACCGCGCCGCGGAACTCTACGCCGATCCCTGGCGGCGGGGGTATGCGCAGTATCGCGACGGCCAGTACAAGGCGGCGGTCGAGACGCTGGCCCGCCTCGACACCGCGCAGGCGGCGGTCGTGCAGGGCCTCGCCTCGATCCGCGCGCAGGCCTATCGCGACGGGGTGCGGGCCTTCGAGACGGCGCTGGCGCGCGACTCGGCCTATCCGGGCGCGGCCGAGAACCTGGCGGTCGCGCGGCGCATCGTGGCCTGGGTCGAGCGCCAGCAGGAGAGCCAGGACACCGGCGACCAGCCGGACCTCGGGGCCGACGACGTGACCTACGACAACGAGGAGAACCGCGGGCAGGAGATGCAGGTTCCCCGCGACCAGGACGCGGCCGGGCGGCTGCTGACCGCCGACCAGTGGATGCGCACGGTCGACACCCGTCCCGGCGACTTCCTCCGCCAGCGCTTCGCGCTGGAGGCCGCGCGCCGCCCGGCGGGGGCGGGCGAGCCATGATCCGGGCGCTGCTCCTGATCCTCCTGCTGCCGCTGCCGGCCCTGGCCCAGGCGCCCGCGCCCCAACCCCAGCTCCAGCCCGCGTCCCAGCCCGCGCCCCAGTCCTCGCCCGGCCCCCGCCTGACCGTGGAGTTCGCCCGGGACGAGACCCTGCCCGGCCAGCCGCTGGTCCTGCGCATGACGGTGCTGGTCCCGACCTTCCTGCCCGAGCCCCCCGTCTGGCCCGCCTTCGACGCCCCGAACCTGCGCGTGCGCCTGCCCGGGCGCGCCACCTCCCCCGTCGGCGGCCGCGTGGAGGGGGAGACCTGGTCCGGCGTCTCGCGCCGCTGGCAGGTCACGCCGCTGGCGGCGGGCGCCTTCGCCCTGCCCGCCGCGCGCATCGAGGTGACCTGGGCCGACCCCGCAGCCCCCGGCGGCCCGCCGCTGCGCACGACGCTCGCCACTCCCGCCCTGCCGTTCCGCGCCACGATCCCCGACGGCGCCGAGGGGCTGGACCCGTTCATCGCCGCCGCCGACCTGACGCTGGAGCGGCAGGTGGACGGCGAGGCGCAGGGGATGGCGCCGGGCGATGCGCTCTCGGTCACGCTGACGGCGCGGATCGCGGGGGCCTCGCCGATGCTGCTGCCGCCGCTGGGGGGCGCGGTCGAGATCCCCGGCCTCGCCGTCTATGCCGACGCGCCCGAGCTGGTCGAGACCGAGGACCGCGGGCGTCTGGGCGGAACCCGGACCGAGCGGCTGTCGCTGCTGGCCGAGGGCGGCGGCGCAGGGACGCTGCCCGCCCTCGCCCTGCGCTGGTGGGACCTGGAGGCCGGCCGCATCCGCACCGCCGAGGTCCCGGCCGTGGCGATCTCGGTCGACGGTCCGCCGGCCCGGGCGGCGGCGGCGGCGGATCCGGCGGCGCGCCTGCGCCTGGCGCTGCAGGTCGGGGCCGGGCTGGCGGCGGCGCTGGGGCTGGCCTGGGCCGCGCATCGCGCGGCCCCGCCGCTGCGCCGGCGGCTGGCGGCGCGGCGGGCGGCGCGCCTCGCCTCCGAGGCGCATGCCTGGGCCGGGCTGCAGTCGGCCCTGCGCCGGCGGGACCCGGCGGCGCTGCGGCCGGCGCTCGACCTCTGGGCCGGGCGGGTGCGGGGCGAGCCGCGGGACGCGCCCGCGGTGCAGGCGGCGCTGCTGGCGCTGGGCGCCGCGCGGTTCGGGCCGCGTCCGACGCCGGAGACGGCGCAGGGCTGGCGGGCGCTGGGCCTCGCGC
>CAXGVP010000480.1:0-3767 GCA_964013055.1 uncultured Albimonas sp. | reverse complement strand
GCTTGGGGCGGGCGGCGGGGCGGAGGGGCCGCGGCGGGCCTGTCGGAGCGTTGCGCAGGAGGCCCCGGGTCGAGCCCGGGGCGCGCTTGTCGCGGGCGGCCGGTCGGAAGGGCCGCGGCGAGCCTGTCAGGGGCGTTGCGCCGGAGGCCCCGGGTCGGGCCCGGGGCGCGCCTGGGGCGGGCGGCGGGGAGATGCTCCGTGTCGCGCCCGTGGCCGGCGTCGCGCCGGAGGCCCCGGATCAGGTCCGGGGCGCCCTCCGCGCCACGGGCGGCGCGGAGGGTTGGCGGGGGGTCACTTGCTCAGGGCGCCCGCGGCCTCCATCGCCATGGGGGCGAAGCGGCGGCGGAAGTCGGGCTCGGTCCACTCCGACAGCGAGCCCGCGATATGCACCGCCCCGATCGGCCGGCCGTTGCGGTCGCGGATCGCGGCGGCGAGCGCGATCTCGCCCAGCAGCGCCTGCTCGACGCCCAGGCAGTAGCCGTCGGCGCGCGCCTGCTCCACCGCGGCGCGGATCGCGTCGAGGTCGGTCTCGGTCTTCGGCGTCAGCCGGGTGATCACCGAGCGCGAGAGGATGTCCTCCACCTCCTCGTCCGACAGAAGCGCCAGGCAGGCCCGCCCGCCGGAGGTCGCATAGGTCGGCTGCCGCCGCCCGGCGAGGGTCGCGTAGAAGGTCTCGCGCTTGGACTGCTGGCGGGTGGCGTAGACGATCGAGAGGCTGTCGTTCACCGCGTCGAACAGCGACAGGTCCACCCGCTCGTCCGAGGCCTTGCGCAGGTCGGTCAGCACCGGCGTCGCCCGCTCGATCAGCTCGTTCGAGCGCAGGTAGTCGAAGCTGCGGTCCAGGAACAGCCGCCCCAGCTTCAGCCGCCCGGTCTCGGTCTGCTCGAGGTAGCCGCGGCTGAGCAGGGTCTGGCCGATGCGCTGGGCGGCGGACTTGTTGATCCCCGCGGCCTCCGCGATCTCGCCCAGCGACATCGGGCGCGGGGCGGCGGCATAGGCCTCGATCACGTCCAGCGCGCGGCTGACCGACTGCAGGAACAGGCGGTCGTCGATGGTGGGAAAGCGGTGCGGCTGGCTCATACGCGTCCTCGGGCTCGGAGCTCTGGGCGCAGTCCGCGCCCGGTCGGTCGGAAGCCCCTGCGCAGCCGCCGGGTCCGGCGGGCGGAGCGGCGGGGCGGGGGCGCGGGCCGACCGACGCTCCGGGCCGGGCGCGGCCGGAGGGGATCCGGCGAGCCCGGTCATATCGAATTTCGATGCGGCCGACTTGTTTTCAGAGTTCTGCAGGTCCGGACCATTGTCAAGCGCAGGTCCTTCGCAGCGCAGCATTTCCGCCATCTTCCGACCGGCCGGCAGAGAAATTCCTTGCCCTGCGCCGCCTCCCCTGCCTTCCATGTCCCCAAAATACCAAGGCCGCCTTATCCAGCGCGGCCGGGAGGACCCAGGAGAATGCCCATGACCGACGCCCCGCGCGAGGAGATCCTCGAGCCCGACCTGCCGATCATCGATCCCCACCACCACCTGTGGCGCGGCCGCGCCTCGCACGAGCAGCCGCCCGTGCACGGGTTCAACAAGGTGCTGGAGATGGTGCCCGACTACATGTTCGACGAGATGCTCGCCGACATGAACTCGGGCCACGACGTGCGGGCGACGGTGTTCGTGGACTGCCGGGCCTTCTATCGCGCGGACGCGCCCGAGGGTTTCGACACCCTGGGCGAGACCGAGTTCGCCAACGGCATCGGCGCGCTGGCGGCCAGCGGCCAGTTCGGGCCGAAGCGGATGTGCGCGGGCATCGTCAGCCGGGTCGACCTGATGCTGGGCGACCTCGCGGGCGCCGTGCTCGAGGCGCACATGCACCGCGCCCCCGACCGCTTCCGCGGCATCCGCAACGTGGGCGCCAACGACGAGGACCGCGCGGTCTCCGGACCCATGCACGGCCGGGCGCCGGCGGGGCTCTATGCCGACCCGACCTTCCGCAAGGGCTTCGCCCACCTCCAGCGCCTCGGGCTCAGCTTCGACGCCTGGGTGTTCGAGCCGCAGCTGGGCGACGTGGTGGACCTGGCGCGCGCCTTCCCCGAGACCTCGATCGTCCTCGACCACGTCGGCACCCCGGTGAACATCGGCCGCTGGGCCGGCACGCTGGAGGAGCGGCGGCCCCACTGGCTCGCCTCGATCAAGGCGCTGTCGGAATGCCCCAACGTGACGGTGAAGCTCGGCGGCCTCGCGATGTCCTTCTGCAACCTGGAAGGCTTCCTGTCCGAGCCGCCGGCCTCCTCGGACGTCCTGGCGAAGGCCTGGGCCCCCTGGATCGAGCCCGTCATCGAGGCCTTCGGCGCGGACCGCTGCATGATGGAGAGCAACTTCCCCGTGGACCGCGGCGCCTGCACCTATCCGACGCTGTGGAACGCGCTGAAGCGGATCGCCTCGGGCGCCTCGGAGGCGGAGAAGGCGGCGCTGTTCCACGGCACGGCCTCGCGCGTCTACCGGGTGGCGCTGCCCTCGGCCTGACGTGGGGTGCTTCGCGCCGCGGGATTGACCCGCGGCGCGATCCCCTCTTCCCTGCGCGGCAACGAACAGGAGGAGAGAAACCATGCGCGTCGTCGAAGCCACCGGAGACGGTCTCGCCGCCGTCGGCCCCGCCGATCGGCCCGAGCCCCCCGCCCCCGCCGCGGGCGAGGTGAAGCTGCAGATGCTGGCGATGTCGGTGAACCCCGCCGACCTGCTGCTGCTGGAGGGCCGCTACGGCGTCAAGCCCGAGCCCCCCTTCATCCCCGGCGCCGAGGGCGTGGCGAGGGTGCTGGAGATCGGCGAGGGGGTCACGGACCTCGCGGTCGGCGACCTCGCCATTCCCCTGCCGGGCCCGGCCTGGGTCGAGCGGATGACCCTGCCGCGGGCGGCGGTGGTGAAGATCCCCGAGGGGGCCGACCTCGACCAGGCGGCGATGCTGAAGGCGAACCCGGCGACGGCTCTGGCGATGCTCAAGGACATCGTGGGGCTGCAGCCGGGCGACTGGGTGGCGCAGAACGCGGCCAACTCGGCGGTGGGCGTGAACGTGATCCGGCTGGCCAAGGCGCTGGGGCTGCGGACGATCAACGTGGTGCGCCGCCCCGGGCCGGAGGAACGTCTCCATGCGCTCGGCGCCGACGCGGTGCTGGTCCACGACGGCGAGGGGCCGCCGCCTGCCGCCCCGGGCCGCGCGAAACTGGCCTTCGACGCCGTCGGCGGCTGGGGGACCGAGGCGCTGGCGAAGCTCTGCGACGAGGGCGCGGTGATCGCCAACTACGGGCTGCTGTCGGGGGAGCCCTGCCGGATCGACCCCTCGCACCTGGTGTTCCGCGACATCACGCTGAAGGGCTTCTGGCTGACCAAGTGGTTCCGCGACCAGCCCAAGGGGAAGGTCGCCGAGACCTACGCCTGGCTCGTCGAGCGGCTGAAGACCGGCGACATCGGCGCGCCCGTCGCGGCCCGCTATCCGCTGGAGCGGGCGGCCGAGGCGGTGGCCCACGCGGCCCGCGATGCGCGCGACGGCAAGGTGCTGCTGATCACCTCGGCGCATCCGGAGGGCTGAGGGGCGGGCTCCCGGGCCCGCAGGCGCCCTGCGGGCGGGCTTGGCTTGCGCGCGTTCCGCGCGCGCAGGCTGGCGCCTGCGAAGGGGCGCTTCTGAACTCACCAGAGAACAAGCCGCGCCTGTTCTCCGGACCCGCCCGTCGCTGAAGATGCCTGAGCGACTCGCCCGGCCCCGTCAAGGACAAGCCCCCCTGCGGGGGGTC
>CAXGVP010000479.1:0-3767 GCA_964013055.1 uncultured Albimonas sp. | reverse complement strand
CGCAAGGGGGTGATGGAGCTCTACATCTCCGACCACCCGCTCGACTGCCTGACCTGCGGCGCCAACGGCGACTGCGAGCTGCAAGACATGGCCGGCGCCGTGGGCCTGCGCGAGGTCCGCTACGGGATGGACGGCGACAACCACCACGACGACTCCCACGCCGCCCCCATCGACCTGTCGAACCCCTACTTCCAGTTCGACAGCACCAAGTGCATCGTCTGCTCCCGCTGCGTGCGCGCCTGCGAGGAGGTGCAGGGCACGTTCGCGTTGACCATCGAGGGGCGGGGGTTCGAGAGCCGCGTCTCGGCGGGCGCCGCTTTCGACGATTTCTTCTCGTCGGACTGCGTCTCCTGCGGCGCCTGCGTGCAGGCCTGCCCGACGGCGACGCTGGTCGAGAAATCGGTGGTCGAGCACGGCACGCCCACCCGCCACGTCGACACCACCTGCGCCTACTGCGGCGTCGGCTGCTCGTTCCGCGCCGAGATGCAGGGGAACGAGGTGATCCGCATGGTCCCCTCCAAGGACGGCGGCGCCAACGAGGGCCATTCCTGCGTGAAGGGCCGCTTCGCCTGGGGCTACGCCACCCACAAGGACCGCCAGACCGAGCCGATGATCCGCGACGCCATCACCGACCCCTGGCGCAAGGTCAGCTGGGAGGAGGCCATCGCCTTCGCCGCCGCCCGCTTCAAGGCGATCCAGGCCGAGCATGGCAAGAGCTCGATCGGCGGCATCACCTCGTCGCGCTGCACCAACGAGGAAGTCTACGTCGTCCAGAAGATGATCCGCGCGGCGTTCGGCAACAACAACGTCGACACCTGCGCGCGGGTCTGCCACTCGCCGACCGGCTACGGGCTGAAGCAGACGTTCGGCACCTCGGCCGGGACCCAGAACTTCAAGTCCGTGGAACGCGCGGACGTGATCCTGCTGATCGGCGCCAACCCCACCGACGCGCACCCCGTCTTCGCCAGCCGCATGAAGAAGCGCCTGCGCGAGGGCGCGAAGCTGATCGTCCTCGACCCCCGCCGCATCGACCTGGTGCGCACCCCCCATGTCGAGGCCGCCCACCACGTCCAGCTCCGCCCCGGGACCAACGTGGCGGTGATGAACGCGCTCGCCCATGTCGTCGTCACCGAGGGCCTGGTGGACGAGGCCTTCGTGGCCGAGCGCTGCGAGGCCAAGGATTTCGCCCGCTGGCGGGCGTTCGTGAGCGAGCCCCGCAACTCCCCCGAAGCCCTGGCCGAGACCATCGGCACGGACGCCCGGACTCTGCGCGCCGCGGCCCGGCTGTTCGCCACCGGCGGCAACGGCGCGATCTACTACGGGCTGGGCGTGACCGAGCACTCCCAGGGCTCGACCATGGTGATGGCCATGGCGAACCTCGCGATGGCCACCGGCAACATCGGGCGCGAGGGCGTGGGGGTGAACCCGCTGCGCGGGCAGAACAACGTCCAGGGCTCCTGCGACATGGGCTCGTTCCCGCATGAGCTGCCGGGCTACCGCCACATCTCCGACGACGCCGTGCGCGCGGAGTTCGAGGCGGACTGGGGCGTCCCCCTGCTGGACGAGCCGGGCCTGCGCATCCCCAACATGTTCGCCGCGGCCCTGGCGGGGTCCTTCCGCGGGCTCTTCGTGCAGGGCGAGGACATCGCCCAGTCCGACCCCAACACGCTGCATGTCCACGAGGCGCTGCGGTCGATGGACTGCGTGGTGGTCCAGGACCTGTTCCTCAACGAGACCGCGGCCTTCGCCCATGTCTTCCTGCCCGGAACCTCGTTCCTGGAGAAGGACGGCACCTTCACCAACGCCGAGCGGCGCATCAACCGCGTCCGGCCGGTGATGGCGCCCAAGTCGGGCCTGTCGGAATCCGAGGCGGTATGCCGCCTCGCGCGCGCCATGGGCTACGACATGGCCTATGAAAACCCCTCGCAGATCATGGACGAGATCGCCCGCCTGACGCCCTCCTTCGCCGGCGTCAGCTTCGCGCGGCTGGACGCGGGCCCCTCCCTGCAGTGGCCGGTGAACGAGGCCTACCCGGACGGCGCCCCGATCATGCATGTCGACGGCTTCGTGCGCGGCAAGGGCCGGTTCATGCTGACCGAGTTCGTGCCGACCTCGGAGCGCGCCAACCGCCGCTACCCGCTGATCCTGACCACGGGGCGGATTCTCAGCCAGTACAACGTCGGCGCCCAGACGCGGCGCACCGAGAATTCGCGCTGGCACGAGGAGGACGTGCTCGAAATCCACCCCCACGACGCCGAGGAGCGGGGGATCGCCGACGGAGACTTCGTCTCGGTCGCCTCGCGCACCGGGGCGACGATGCTGCGGGCCGAGATCTCGGAGCGGATGCCGCAGGGGGTGGTCTACACCACCTTCCACCATCCCCATTCGGGGGCGAACGTGATCACCACCGACAACTCGGACTGGGCCACCAACTGCCCGGAATACAAGGTGACGGCGGTGCAGGTGACGCCCTCCAACGGGCCCTCGGACTGGCAGGAGTGGCGGCGGGAGATGGAGGACGTCCACCACCGCGTGGCGCTGCCGGCCGAGTGATGGAGATCCTGCGCCTCGACCTGGGCGACGCGTCCGTCTCCCCCGCCGCCCCCGGCCGCCTGGTCGGGCCGGCGGGGACGCGCGCCGCCGCCTGGGCGGTGCCCGAGGAGACGCCGGTCGCGATCCTGCTCAACGGCGAGAGCTTCGCGGTGATGATGGCGACGCCCTCGGACCTCGAGGACTTCTGCGTCGGCTTCGCGCTGTCCGAGGGGCTGGTCGAAAAGGCCGCCGACCTGCGGGAGCTGCGCCTCGCCGAGGCCGCCGACGGTATCGTGGCGAACCTGGTGCTGGACCCCGCCCGCGTCGCCGCCGCCGAGGACCGCCGCCGCACGCTCGCCGGCCGCGCCGGCTGCGGGATCTGCGGGGCGCAGACGATCTCCGCCGCCCTGCCGCGCCCGCCGCGGGTGCGCGGCCGGGTCCCCGAGCCCTCAGCCGTGCTCGCCGCCTTCGCGGCCTTCCCCGGCGCCCAGCGGATGCGCGCCGAGAACCGCTCCACCCACGCCGCGGGCTACTGCGCCTGGGACGGGACGGTGGAGGCGGTGCGCGAGGACGTGGGCCGGCACAACGCGCTCGACAAGCTCGCCGGCGCGCTGGCGCGGGAGGGGCGGGACGCCTCGGCCGGTTTCGTGATCCTGTCGAGCCGGGTGGGCGTGGAGATGGTGCAGAAGGCCTGCACGATGCGCGCGCCGTTCCTGGCGGCGGTGTCCGCGCCCTCGGCGCTGGCGCTGCGGGTGGCGGCACAGGCCGGGCTGCGGGTCGCGGGGCTCGCCGGCGACGCGCTGATGATCTTCGACCCCGCGCAGGCGCCGCGCCCGATGGAGACCCCGGCATGAACACGGACGACCTCGTGAAGATGGCTAACCAGATCGCCGACTACTTCCGCGCCTACCCCGAGGACGAGGCGGTCGAGGGCGTGGCCGAGCACATCCGCCAGTTCTGGGACCCGCGGATGCGCGACGGCCTGCGGGCGCGGCTCGTGGACGGCGGCGAGGGGCTGGATCCGCTGGCGCGACGCGGGGCGGAACGGGCGCTCGGGGTCGCGGCCTGACGGCCATCGGTCTACAGGCGCCCTGCGGGCGGGCTTGGCTGGGCCTGTGAGTGGGGAGGCGTTGGGGGAGCTATCGGAGGGGGAGCCTCCGGCGGGCTCCTGACTCACCCAAGAACAAGCCCCGCGCCTGTCCTCCGGATCCGTCCATCGCGTCTGATGCCTGAGC
>CAXGVP010000478.1:0-3769 GCA_964013055.1 uncultured Albimonas sp. | reverse complement strand
CAGGCGGTGCGCAGGAGGCCCCGGGTCATGCCCGGGGCGCCTGTGGGGCGGGCGGGGCCGGTCAGGCCTCCGGTCGTTCGGCGGGGGCGGCGGCGCCTTGCGGGGGCACCTCGTTCCACATCAGGACGGCGAGGAAGCGGGTGGCCGGAAAATGCTCCAGCACGATGACCAGCATCGCGGTCATCGGCACCGCCAGGATCGCGCCGGCCAGCCCCCAGATCGCCGACCACACCGACAGCGCCGCCATCACCGCGAAGGGGCTGAGGTTGAGCTGGCGGCCGATCATGCGGGGCTCGAGCACGTTGCCCACCGAGACCTGCGCCCCGATCAGCATCAGGGCCAGCGCAAGGGAATGCCCCAGCGACCCCTCCTGCGCCACCGACAGCAGCACCGGGAAGGCCACCCCCAGCAGCGAGCCGACGTAGGGGATGTAGTTCAACAGCGCGATCACGATCGCCCAGAACAGCGCGAAGTCCGAGCCCATCGCCAGCAGGATCGCGAGGCACAGCACCCCCAGGATCAGGTTGATCAGCGTCTTCACCGCCAGGTACTCGCCGATCCGGGCGTTGATCTGGGCGAGGATCCGGCCGGCGTCGCGCGCGTCCTCGGGGTCGCCCAGCGCGGCCGAGAGCTTGGCGGGGAAGCCCGGCTGCTCGACCATCAGGAAGCCCGCGTAGATCACCACCAGGAAGGCGGTCGAGCCGACCGAGGTGAAGCCCCCCAGCACGCCCAGGATCACGGCGCGCAGGTCGATGCCGCCGAAGGTGACCTCGAAGGCGTCGTGGACCACCGCCTGCACGTCGACGTCGAAGCGGTTCTCGACGCTGCTGGCGAGCGTCTCGAAGTTCTGCTGGTAGCCCGGCGCGACGGCGGCGATCTCGCCGATGGTCGAGGCCACCACCACGGCGAAGGCGTAGAGGCCCAGCGCGAAGATCAGCAGCAACAGCGCACGCAGGGCGGCGCGCGGCAGGCGGCGCAGCAGGGCGAGGCGGCGCAGCGCCTCGGTGGCCGAGGCCATCAGGTAGACCGAGATCACCGCGGTGACGATGGGCACGAGGATCGGGCGGCCGACGATCAGCAGCTCGCCCACCGCCATCGCCAGCACCACCGCCAGCACGAGGTTCAACAGCGGAGCGCCCTTCACCGCATGACCCTCCTCGCCTCGCGTGACCCGTCCCGCCCCCTGGGATGCCGGTCGCCCGGCGCCGCGTCAAGGCGCGGGGGCCGGCGCCCTGGCCTTCCGGGCGCCGACGAGCGGGAGGGAGAGGACGTCGCCCCCCGGGGCGGGGACGCCGCCTCGCCCGGCCCGCCCGGAGCGTCAGGCGCAGCCGCAGGAGCGCCGCGACGGCGCCGGGCGCGGTCGGGGAGAGGCGCGGTCGAGGGCGATGGGCGACGGGCCGAAGGTCGCCTCGACCGCCTCCGCCGGGTCGAGGCGAGGGCCGCGGGAGATCCGGGCCGACCCAGGGCGCCCGCACGCCGGCCGCGAGAGCCGGGCGGCGGCGCGCAAAGGGAGTGCGCCGTGGGTCTCGGCGGGACCTCCCCGGCCCGGCGGCGCGCCGCGCGCGCACCGGCTCAGAAGCACGGGGTGGCGGTCAAGGGCGCGGCGGAAGCGGAGGGGGCGCAGAAGCGGTGGGGGACCGGACGCGGAGGGCGCGCGGAAGCGGAAAGGGGACCGCCCGGACGGGCGGTCCCCCCTGGGGCTTTCACCGGCGGTGGAGCGTCAGCCGAGGACGCCGTCGCGGCGCAGGCTGTCGATCTCCTCGGGCGGGAGGCCCAGCAGGTCGGTCAGGACCGCGTCGGTATGCTCGCCGAGCGTCGGGGCCGGGCTGCGGATCGGGGTGCGCACGCCGTCGAAGGACCACGGGTTCAGCGGGTGCGGCTTCGAACCGACATGGGCGCGCTCGATCTCCACCCAGTAGCCCCGCGCCCGCAGCACAGGGTCCGAGAGCAGGTCGGCCGAGCGCACCGTCGGCGCCGCCGCGACGCCGGCCCCGCGCAGCGCCTCGGCGGCCGCGCCAGGCTCCAGCGCGGCGGTGAAGGCGGCGAGCGCGGCCTCGATCTCGTCCTCGATGGCGCGGCGGCCCTCGGGGGCGGCGAGGGCGGGGTCCGCGGCCCAGTCCTCGCGCCCCAGCAGGCGGGCGAGCGGGGGCCAGGCGTCGTCTTCGGTGACCGCGGCGGCGATCCAGCGGTCCTCGCCCGCGCAGGGGAAGACGCCGTGGGGGACGTGCACCGGGTGGCGACGGCCGAGCCGCTCGGGCGGGGCGCCGGTCATCGCCTGGGTGATCGGCCCGTGGATGCCGAACTGCATCAGCCCCTCGACCTGGGCGAGGTCCAGCCGCTGGCCCTCGCCGGTGCGGCGACGATGGAACAGCGCCACCAGCAGGGCGGCGGCCGCGTGCATCCCCCCCGCCGCGTCGCCATAGGCGATGTGGCACATGGCGGGCGGATCCTCGGGCCGGCCGGTCAGCTGCGGCAGGCCGGAGGACTGCTCGACCGTCGAGCCGTAGGCGCGGTAGGCCGACCACGGCCCCTCGGCCCCGAAGCCGGGCATCGAGAGCATGATGATCGACGGGTTCACCGCCTTGAGGTCCTCGTAGGTCAGGCCGAGCTTGGCCATGACGCCGGTGGCCTGGTTCTCGATCGCGGCGTCGCAGGTCTCGGCCAGCTTCAGCGCCAGCGCGCGGCCCTCGGGCCGGGTCAGGTCGATCGCCACGCCGCGCTTGTTGCGGTTGTTGTAGTTGTAGTTGGGCGACTTCTCGTGGGTCTGGTCGGCGTCGGCCTTGCCGCCGAGATCCCAGCCCCGCCACCAGTCGAAATGGCCGGGGCCCTCGATCTTGATCACCTCCGCCCCCTCGTCGGCGAGGTAGCGGGACGCGAGCGGGCCGGCCCAGCCCATGGTCAGGTCGAGGATGCGCAGGCCGCGAAGGGCGAGGGGACGGCTCATGCGACAAGCTCCGGCGCGTGAAGGACGCCCTGGTCGACCAGCGCCTCGATCTCGGGGGCGGTCAGGTGCAGGCGGTCGCGCAGGATCTCCCGCCCGTGCTCGCCCAGGCGCGGGGCGCGGCCGCCGCGGGCCAGCGGGGTGGCCGAGAACTTCCAGGGGATCGACGGCGCCTCGAACGGCGGGGCGTCGGGGTGTTCGTAGCGCCCGAAGGCCTCGCGGGCGCGCAGGTGGTCGAGGGTGGCGAGCTCGGCCATGGTGGGCACCATGGCGGTGGGCACGCGGGCCTTCTGGCCTTCGTGGAACCAGTGGGCGGCGGGTTGCGTCTTCAGCCGGGGGACCAGCTCGCCATAGAGCGCGTCGATGTTCTCGAAGCGCGCGAAGGAGGTGGCGAAGCGCGGGTCGTCGGCGAGCTCCGGCGCGCCGACCAGCCCGCACATGGCGCGCCACTGCATGGGCGTCACGCAGGTGACGCCGACCCAGCCGTCGGCGCAGGGGAAGATGGTCTGCGGGGCGATCGGCGGGAACAGGTTCACGCCCTTGCGGCTGCGCGGGGGCACGCCGTCGTAGGCGAAGCGCACGGCGCCGGATTCGGCGTAGGCCGCCTGCGCCTCGACCAGCGAGACGTCGACCCGCGCGCCCCCGTCGCCCTGGGCCTGGCCGGTCAGCGCGGTCATCGCGGCGACGAAGGCGACCAGCCCGCCGTTGATCTGGGACTGGTGGCCGCCGGGGACCAGCGGCGGGCCCTCCTCGGGCCCGATGGGGTAGAGGAAGGCGGCGGCGGCCATGGCGACGGCGTCGGCGCCGCGCCAGTCGCGGCCCGGCCCC
>CAXGVP010000477.1:0-3776 GCA_964013055.1 uncultured Albimonas sp. | reverse complement strand
GGCGGATGTTGGGCCAACGAGCCCCGGGCCGGAAGGCGACAGGCCGGCAGGGGAGGGGCCGGCGGGCGATGGGGCCGGCGAGGGGGGCGGTCATTCCGCAGCGTCGCGCCTGACGCGGGCGTGGCGGCGGACCAGCTTGTCGAGCTCCCACAGCGGCGTGGTCTTGTGCGCCTTGGCGCAGGCGCTGCGCAGCCCTTCGCGGAACAGGGGCGAGTCGATCAGCTCGGGCCGCCCGGTGATGATCGCCACCGGCAGCCAGGGGTCCAGCTTGTGCACCTCGTGGATCAGGGTGATCGCGCCGCCTCCGGCCATCACCACGTCGAGGAACGCGATGTCGTAGGCCTGAGCGCGCAGCCGCTCGACCACCTGGGCGCCGCTGGTGACCGCCGTGGCCGCATGTCCCAGCGCCTCCATCCCCTCGCAGAAGATGTCGAGATAGGCGACGTCGTCGTCGGCGATCAGGATCCGCGCCATGGCTTGCACTCCCCATGGATGAGGCGAAAATCTGTGATACGCCTTCAGATGTAGCGCTGACGAGGGGACCCGTAAATCATGACAGGCCAACCGCAGGGACAGGCCTCCGAGGCGCCGATTCCGCTGGTGGTCGTCGGCGCCTCCGCCGGCGGTCTCGAGCCGCTGGAGGCGTTGTTCGAGGCCGCCCCCCTGAATGCGGGCTGGTGCTTCGTGGTCGTCCAGCACCTGTCGCCCGACTACAAGTCGATGATGCGCGAGCTGCTCTCGCGCCGCTCGAAGCTGACCATCCGCCATATCGAGGACGGCGCCCGGCTGGAGCCGGACACGATCTTCCTCAACCGGCCCAGCACCCTGGCGACGCTGGTGGGGGACGTGTTCCGCACCCGCTCCTACGCGCCCGACGACGTGCTCCCGCATCTGCCGATCAACGCGCTGCTGAGCTCGGTCGCCGACCGCGACCCCGCGCGCACGGCGGCGGTGATCCTCTCGGGCTCGGGCAGCGACGGCACCCGGGGCGCCGAGAGCGTGCACGCCGCCGGCGGCATGGTGCTGGTGCAGTCGCTGGCCGAGGCGGCCTTCGCCTCGATGCCGCGCTCGGCGCTGGCCTCGGAGATCGCCGACCGGGTGCTGCCCGCGCGCGACATCCCGCGGGCGCTGGCGGAGTATTTCGCGACCGGCACGCGCAAGTCCTCGGGCGAGCAGGAGGGGCCCAAGAGCATCCTCAAGCTGCTGGAAGAAGCGCACAACATCGACTTCTCGGACTACAAGCCCCAGAACGTCCGCCGCCGGATCGAGCGTCGCCAGCACCTGGAGAACCACGCCACGATGGACGCCTACCACGCCGCGCTGGAACGCAGCCCCGCGGCGCTGGAGGAGCTCTACCACGACCTGCTGATCGGGGTGACCGAGTTCTACCGCGACGAGGAGTCGATCGCCGCCCTGCGCCGCAAGGCGCTCGACGTGCTGGCCGCCTCGGCCGAAGCGCGCTCTCCGCTGCGGATCTGGGTCGCGGCCTGCTCCAGCGGCGAGGAAGCCTACACGATCGCCATCGAACTGAGCGAGGCCCTCGCCGCCGCCGGACGCACCCGCAGCTTCCGGGTGATCGCCACCGACGTGCACCGCCGCTCGATCGACGTGGCCTCGGCCGGGGTCTACTCGGCCGAGGCGGTGGCGCGCGTGCCCGCGGAGATTCGCGACCGCTACTTCGACCGGGTCCAGGACCGCTACGTGGTCTCGCCGGCGCTGCGCCAGAAGATCATCTTCTCGGTCCATGACGTGCTGAGCGATCCGCCGTTCATGAACCTCGACCTGGTGAGCTGCCGCAACCTGCTGATCTACCTGACCGAGCAGGCGCAGGCGCGGCTGGTCTCGATGTTCCTGTTCGGCCTGCGAAAGGACGGCTGCCTGCTGCTGGGCTCCTCCGAGAGCCTGGGCCGCTACGCCGCCGAGTTCCAGACCGTCGACTCGCGCTGCCGGCTGTTCCGCAAGATGACCAACCGCCGGGTGGTCGACCGGGAGCTGCTGTCCAGCAAGCTCGGCGCGACCAGCCGTTCGGACGTGCTGCTGCGGGGGCATGTGGGGGCGCGAAGCTCGGTGTTCCGCGCGCCGGTGTCGGAGTTCCGCGACCGCGACTCCCTGATCCGCTGCTACGACGCCCTGCTCAAGCGCTATGCGCCCTCCTCGATCCTGGTCAACGACCAGGGGGCGGTGCTGGCCTGGTTCGGCGAGGCGGCGCTCTATGTCGACACGATGAACAACCTCGCCGAATGGACGGTCGAGGAGGTGGTCCACCCCGACCTGCATTTCGTGATCAACGTGGCCGCCGAGAAGCTGCGCCAGCAGCAGCTGGAGACCTACGAGCGGCGGGTCTCGGTGGCCTTCGCCGACGGGCGCGTGCAGACCTGCGACGTGCGCATCGAACCCCTGCAGGAGGTGCAGGGCGGCCGGCTGATGCTGGTGGGGCTGAAGCCGCACGATCTCGCCGAGGCCGCTGGCGACGCGGCCGGGGGCCCGGCCGCGCCGCCTTCGCTGGCCGACGAGGACACCCAGATCCTCAGCCGCCGCATCGTCGAGCTGGAGCGCGACCTGCGCCTGACCGAGGAGACCCTCCAGCACGTCACCGAGCGCCTGGAGGCCAGCGGCGAGGAGCTTCAGGCCTCGAACGAAGAGCTTCAGGCCTCGAACGAGGAGCTGCAGAGCTCGAACGAGGAGCTGCACGCGGTCAACCAGGAGCTGGTCTCGGTCAGCGCCGACCACGAGCGCCAGATCGTGCAGCTGTCGGAGCTGAACGCCAACATCGAGCTGGTGCTGCGGATGCTGAACGTGGGCGTGATCTACGTCGACGCCCAGTGCCGCGTGCGCCGGTTCAGCGCGCTGATCGTGGAGCGCTTCGCGCTGGAGGCGCATGACGTGATGCGCTCGGTCAGCGTGATCGGCCCGCGACCGGAGTTCTTCGACCTGCCGGCCGCGGTCGCCGAGGTGGTGGGCGGCGGCGCCTCGCGCCGCTACGAGGGCGAGGACCGCGGCGCCCGCCTCTCGGTCCGGATCCAGGCGGAGGAGGGCACGGAGGAGGCGACCGGCGCGCGCGGCGCGGTGCTGATCTTCGAATGGACCCGCCCGGACTGAACCGGGGTTTCGGGGCGCGGCCGCAGGGAGGGCGCAGGGAGGGCGAACCACGTCCCTCAGGCGCCGGGAGCGCGAACGAAAACGGGCCTCCCGATGTGGGAGGCCCGTTCGGCGCGCGAGGCCGGAGATTGGCTCCGGCGGTAGGATTCGAACCTACGACCAGCGGATTAACAGTCCGATGCTCTACCACTGAGCTACGCCGGATCAGGTCCAGCCTCGCGGCGCGGCTGCCTCTTAGCAATCCGGGCAGGGCGCGTCCAGAGGGGTTTCGCAACATATCGACCCGGGCGGACAGCGGCGCAGGCGCGCAGGGCCCTCGGGGGCGGCGGCGGCCCCAGGGGCGACCGACCGCAGAAGGCTCAGCCGCCTGCGGGGCGGCCGCCGTATTCGCGGGTGACCTCGGACACGATCCGCCCGACCACGTCGCGCAGCTGCTCCAGCCGCTCGTCGGTGATCCGGCTGCGCGGGCCAGAGACCGAGATCGCCGCCGCCGCCGTGCCGTTCTCGCTCAGCACCGCCGAGCCCACGCAGCGCAGGCCGTCGGCGTGCTCCTCGTCGTCCACGGCCACGCCCTCGGCGCGGATCCGGTCGAGCTCGCCGGCCAGGGACGCCGCGTCGGTGATGGTGCGCGAGGTGGCGCGGGCCATGCCCTGCTCCTCCAGCACGCGGCGGGCGCG
>CAXGVP010000476.1:0-3781 GCA_964013055.1 uncultured Albimonas sp. | reverse complement strand
TCGGTGGCGGACTTCAGCTGCCCGCAGGCGGCCATGATGTCCTGCCCGCGCGGCGTGCGCACCGGCGAGGCATAGCCCGCCCGGTTCACGATCTCGGCGAAGCTCTCGATCCGGTCCCAGTCCGAGCGCTCGTAGGGCGAGCCGGGCCAGGGGTTGAACGGGATCAGGTTGATCTTCGCCGGGATCCCCGCGATCAGCTGCACCAGGCGCTTGGCGTCCGCATCGCTGTCGTTCACGTCCTTGAGCATCACGTATTCGAAGGTGATCCGCTCGGCGTTCGACAGGCGGGGATAGTCGCGGCAGGCCTGCAGCAGGGTCGCGAGATCCCATTTCTTGTTGATCGGCACCAGCACGTCGCGCAGCTCGTCGCGCACCGCGTGCAGCGAGATCGCGAGCAGCGAGCCGATCTCCTCCCCCGCCCGCGCGATGTTGGGCACGACGCCCGAGGTCGACAGCGTGATCCGGCGGCGGGAGATCGACAGCCCCTCGTTGTCCATCGCGATCTTCATCGCGTCGCGCACGTTGTCGAAATTGTAGAGCGGCTCGCCCATGCCCATCAGCACGATGTTCGACAGCATCCGCCGCTCGGGCGGGCGCTGGCCGGCGACGGGCCATTCCCCGAGGTCGTCGCGGCAGACCAGGATCTGGGCCACGATCTCCTCGGGGGTGAGGTTGCGCACCAGCTTCTGGGTGCCGGTATGGCAGAAGGTGCAGGTCAGCGTGCAGCCCACCTGGGAGGAGATGCACAGCGTGCCGCGATCCTCCTCGGGGATGTAGACCGCCTCGACCTCGTGCCCGCCCGAGAGCCGCAGCAGATACTTGCGGGTGCCGTCGTTGGAGACCTGGCGGGTCACGATCTCGGGCCGGTCGAGGCGGAAGCGCTCGGCCAGCAGGGCGCGGTAGCCCTTGGCGAGGTTCGACATCTGCGCGAAGTCGGTGACGCCGCGGGAATAGATCCACTGCCACAGCTGGTTGGCGCGCATCTTGGCCTGGCCCTCGGGGGTTCCGGCCTCGACCAGGGCGTCGACCAGCTGCGGGCGGGTCAGGCCGACCAGCGGGCGCAGGCCCTGGGCCGCCTTCGGCGCGTAGCCGGGCGTATCCTGGGTCAGCGGCGCGGCCGCGGCGGTGGGAACCGAGGTCATGGCGGTCTCCGGGTCGGCTGTCGGATCGGGCGTCGGGTCCGGCGGGGCCGCGCATCGGCGCCCACCAAAGACTGCGCCCCCCGCGATCGGCAGGGGGCGCGCAGGGCGTCACATAGCATTTCCCCGCCCCCCATCCAAGAGGGGGCGCGTCAGGCGGCCGGGGGGCAGCGGGGCCTGCGCCCCGCCGCCGTCACTTGCAGCGGGTCTGGGCCGAGGTCAGCGCGTCGGTGAAGCCCAGCAGCGAGAAGCGGTCGATGGTCTGGGTCCCGCGCGAGGAGGTGCCGGTCATCACGATCGCGGCGCCGGCCTTCATCGCGTTGATGATCTCGCCGTCGTCGTTGGGATAGGTCCAGGCGTTCTCGCCCTCGGTGAACAGCTCGAATTTCTTCGAGCCGACCTCGGCGGTCACGGTGGAGCCGTCGCGGAACGGATAGCCCGCGACCATCGCGATCTCGCTCGCCACGCCCTGGCGGGGCCGCACGGCCACGGTCAGGTAGATGTCGCCGCGCTGGACCTGCACGGGACGGTTGTTGCGCTTGGCCACCGAGCTCTGCGGCTGGGTGACGATCCAGCACACCGGCCCGCCGGCGTCCGCCGTGAACACCGACCAGTCGCGGAACGCCTCGACCCGGTTGGTGGATTGCTGCGCGGTCGCCTCGGCCGGCGCGGCCGTCGCCGCCGCCAGGGCCAGCGCCGCCGCCGCCAGCCGCGCGCCGATGCGCGTGATGCCCGCGCGTTTCGCCTCAGCCTTCATGCTCGCCTCGATTCGCCTGCGATCGTCGTTCTGCCTGCTCTCCGTCGGCGGCCCTTGCGGCGGCCCGGGCGGTCCGGTCAGGATGCGACCGGCCCCCTCGGCCGTCGGCGGGCGCGTCCGCCGGTTCGCGCCGGTCTTTCCTGCCGACGCGTTGCGGCCTAATCTAGACGCAAATCGGGCGACGGCGCCACCCCGCCGCGCCTGCCTCGCATCACGACCCTGCGGCGCCGCAGGCCCCGCCCCCGCCCTCCGCCCGCATCGAGCCGCCCAAAGGACCTCGCCGCCCTCCATGTCCGACGACCCGCGCCAGGATCCCCCCGACCCCCGCCCCGGCGGAGCGGGCGCCCCGGGCGCGCCGGGCGCCGCAACGGAACCGGGCCACGATCCCGCCGAGGGGCCCAGCGACGCCGAACTGCTGGCGCGCCTGGCCGCCGCCGACGACCGCGCCGCCTTCGCCGAGATCTTCGCCCGCTATGCCGGGCGGATCCGCGCCTTCCTGCTGCGCGGCGGCGCCCATCCCGACGTGGTCGAGGAGGCGACGCAGGACGTCTTCGTGTCGGTCTGGCGCAGGGCCGCGACCTACGAACCCGCCAAGGCCGGCGTCTCGACCTGGATCTACGCGATCGCGCGCAACCGGCGCATCGACCTGATCCGCCGCCAGGCGCGCCCCGCGCCGGATCCCAACGACCCCCTGTTCCAGCCCGACGCGCCCGAGGACCCGGCCCGCGCCGCCGCCTCCGCCGACCGCGACGCCCGGGTGCGCGAGGCGCTGGAGGCGTTGAGCAAGGATCAGCTTGAAGCCGTGCGGCTGACGTTCTACGCGGGCCTCACCCAGGCCGAGATCGCCCAGGCGACCGGCGCGCCCCTGGGGACGGTGAAATCCCGCCTGCGCCTCGCCTTCGCGCGGCTGCGCGAGGCGCTGGGAGACGACTTCTCGGTGGAGCTGAAAGAATGACCGACGCAGCTGCGGCCCCTGTGGTGAACCCCGCCGCCCCCGACTTCTCGCGGGTGCTGGTCGAGGTGATCCGGGGGGGAATGCTGGAATCCGTGCACCGCGGCGCGATCGCGATCTGCACGCCCGCGGGCGAGGTGGTCGAGGCCTGGGGCGACCCGTCCCGCGCGATCTTCCCGCGCTCCTCGTGCAAGATGCTGCAGGCCCTGCCCCTGGTCGAGAGCGGGGCCGCCGCCGCCGCGGGCCTGCGCCCGGAGCAGCTGGCGCTGGCCTGCGCCTCGCACAGCGGGGCGCCCATCCACACCCGCCGGGTCTCGGCCTGGCTGGGGGAGCTGGGCCTGGGCGAGCCGGACCTGCGCTGCGGCGTGCAGGAGCCCCACGACCTCGCCGAGCACGACGCGCTGCTGCGGGCGGGGACGTGCTGCGACCAGACGCACAACAACTGCTCGGGCAAGCACGCGGGGTTCCTGACGCTGAACCGGCATCTGGGCGGCGGCTCGGAGTATGTCGAGGTCGACCACCCGGTGCAGAAGGCCGCGCGCGAGGCGATGGCCGAGATGACCGGGGACCCGGACCTCGGCTACGGGATCGACGGCTGCTCGGCGCCGAACTTCGCGACCACGCTGAAGGGCTTCGCCGTCTCGATGGCGCGCATGGCCCGCCCGCAGGGCCTGGGGCGCGTGCGCGAGGCCGCCGCGACCGCGCTGGTCGAGGCGATGATGGCGCACCCCGAGCTGGTGGCGGGCGAGGGCCGCGCCTGCACCGAGATGATGCGCGCCATGCCCGGCCGGGCCGCGATCAAGACCGGCGCCGAGGGCGTCTTCGGCGCGATCCTGCCGGGCCTGGGCCTGGGCGTGGCGCTGAAGATCGACGACGGCGGCACCCGCGCCTCGGAATGCGCGATGGCCGCGATCCTGGTGCGGCTGGGCGTGG
>CAXGVP010000475.1:0-3781 GCA_964013055.1 uncultured Albimonas sp. | reverse complement strand
AGGAGGCCCCGGGTCAGGCCCGGAGCGGGCCCGGGCGTGGACCTCCGCACTCCTCGTGCCGCCGTTTCGAACCCCCGGTACGTCATCTCGCCGCCCGCCGGCGCGCCCGTCTTCCCCTCCGCCCGCCGATGACATACTCTCGGGAATGTCACGCGCCTTCGCAACCGGCGCGGAAGGGAGGAGACCCATGTTCGATCTGGAGGATTTCCGGGCCGAAACGCGCGCCTGGCTGGAGGAGAACTGCCCCGCCTCGATGCGCGAGCCCGTGCGCAGCGACGCCGACATCTGCTGGGGCGGCCGCAATTTCGAGTTCAAGACCGACGACCAGCGCCTGTGGCTGGAGCGGATGGCCGAGAAGGGCTGGACCGCCCCCACCTGGCCTGAGCAGTACGGCGGCGGCGGCCTCTCGCCCGAGCAGGCCAAGGTCCTGCGCGAGGAGATGGCCCGCATCAACGCCCGCGAGCCGCTGAAGTCCTTCGGCATCTCGATGGTCGGCCCCGCGATCATCAAGTGGGGCTCCGAGGAGCTCAAGCAGGAGCACCTGCCCAAGATCTGCCGCGGCGAGATCCGCTGGTGCCAGGGCTATTCCGAGCCGGGCGCGGGTTCGGACCTCGCCGGTCTCCAGACCAAGGCCGAGGACAAGGGCGATCACTACCTGATCAACGGCCAGAAGATCTGGACCTCCTACGCCCACAAGGCCGACTGGATCTTCTGCCTGGTGCGCACCTCGTGGGAGGGCAAGAAGCAGGAGGGGATCACCCTGATCCTCTTCGACATGGAGACGCCCGGCGTCGAGGCCCGCCCGATCCGCCTGATCTCCGGCGCCTCGGTGTTCTGCGAGACCTTCTTCACCGACGTGAAGGCCGACAAGAAGCAGGTGGTCGGCGAGGTCAACAAGGGCTGGACCTACGCCAAGTACATCCTCACCCATGAGCGCGAGATGGTCTCGGCCATCGGCGGCGACGCCTCGGCGGTGGACGCGCTGGGCGTGCAGTCGCTCGACGCGGTGGGCGCCGACGACCAGGGCCGGCTCGACGACCCGATCCTGCGCGCCGACATCGCAAGGTGGGAGATCGACCAGCTCGGCTTCCGCCTGACGCTGGAGCGCGCAAAGGACGAGGCCAAGGCCGGCGAGGGCGTGGGCCACTACTCGGCCCTGCTGAAATACGCGGGCACCGAGCTCAACAAGCGACGCCTCGAACTGAAGGTCGCCGCCGAGGGCATGGGCGGCCTCGCCTGGGAAGGCCAGGCCTGGAAGGGCGGGGCGCTGGCGAAGGAGTGGCTGCGCTCCAAGGCCAACTCGATCGAGGGCGGCACCTCCGAGGTCCAGCTCGGGATCATCGCGAAGAACGTTCTGGGGATGAAGTGATGGCGACGCTGGTTCTCGACGACGAACAGAAGATGCTGCGCGAGGCGGCGATCCGCTTCATGGCCGAGAAGGCCCCCGTCGCGCAGCTCCGCGCCCTGCGGGACGGCGAGGGCGACGCCTTCGACGCCCCCACCTGGGCCGCCATGGCCGAGATGGGTTTTCCCGGCGCCCTGATCCCCGAAGAACACGGCGGCGCCGGCTTCGGCCATGTCGCCATGGGGCAGATCATGGAGGCGGGCGGCCGCACGCTCGCGGCCTCGCCGCTCTTCGCCACCGGCGTGGCGGGGGCGTCCGCGGTGATGCTGGCCGGCTCCGACGCGCAGAAGGCGGAGCTGCTGCCGAAGATCGCGGCCGGAGACCTGCTCTGCGCCCTGGCGGTGGACGAGAGCGTGCGTCACACCGGCAAGGCGCCGGCGACGACCGCCACGCCCTCGGGCGACGGCTGGACGCGGACCGGCGCCAAGACCAACGTCGCCGACGGTGCGATCGCGGGCCTGGTCGTGGTCTCCGCCGTCACGCCCGAGGGCGCGGCCGGCCTGTTCCTGGTCGAGGCCGGCGCCTCGGGCCTGGAGGTCGAGCCGGTGGAGATGGCCGACAGCCGCGCCACCGCCATCCTGCGCTTCGAATCCACGCCCGCCGCGGCGCTGGGCGAGCCGGGGGGCGACGCGCTGGCCCGCCTGCTCGACATCTGCAACGCCCATCTCGCGGCCGAGCTGGTCGGCATCGCCGGCAAGGCCTTCGAAGACACGCTCGCCTATGTGCAGGAGCGCAAGCAGTTCGGCGTGACCATCGCCTCCTTCCAGGCGATCCAGCACCGCGCCGCGCACCTGTTCGGGGAGATCGAGCAGGCCCGCTCGCTGGCGCTCGCCGCGCTGTCGGGGCTGGACGAGGGGGTCGAGGGCCTGCCGCGGCTGGTCTCGGCGGCCAAGGCCAAGGCGGCGGCGGTCGCGGACCTGGCGACCAACGAGGGCGTGCAGCTCCACGGCGGCGTGGGGATGACCGACGCCTTCGACATCGGCCTGTTCATGAAGCGCGCCCGGCCGGCGGCGCAGCTGTTCGGCGACGAGCGCTTTCATGCGAATCGATTCGCCTCGCTGAGCGGCTACTGACCCCTCCGCGGCGCCCCGCGCGCCGCCCGCAGCCGACCCCGCCCCGCACGCCCCGCGTGCGGGGCGTTTTGATTCTGGAAACCTTACGTTGGGGTCACGGGGTCTTGCGGCCGTGTTTTACGCAATTTGCGCAAAATCTGTAAAAAATCGTTGAAGCTCCGCAAACTCCGTGCAAAAAGGTTTTTGTCCGCTGGGGTCAGCGGAATACCCGCCGCGGGGCGGCGAAGGAGCGGAGGACCGGAGCATGGCACGGATCGGCATGGGGAGCGCACTGACGGCATGCGCCGCCCTGGCGGCGACGTCCGCCCGGGCCTTTGAAGCGAAGTGGGTCCAGGCCGGCGGGGGAGCGTCCGGCCTCATGGGAAGCTGGGATCTTTCCCCTGATGTGGTCCTTGTCTTCGCGGTTGCGATCGGGGTCGGGGCCGCCTCGGTCTTCTCGTCGCTCTTCGCCCGCCGCTGACGGCAGGGCGCCGCCGCGGCCCGAGGGGTCTGGCCGCGGCGGCGCTTGTGAATTACGTAATTTCCGGTCATCTTGTGAAACGAATACGTCGCGACGCGACGCGCGCCGCAGGGGACGCGGCGCGCCTCGCCATCGGGGAACCGCGGACATGCCGTATCGAGCCTTGAGGGACGCCTCCTTCAACCGGCTGAAAGAAGACCGTACCGTCACCGCAGCCGAGGCGACCCGCAATTTCGGGCGCCTGCAGGAGGAGGTCGTCGGCGGTCCGATCACGCTGACGCACCATGGCCGCGCCCGCATGATCCTGCTGTCGCCGGAACAGTTCGCGGCGCTCGGCGGCGACGGGGGCGGCGCCGAGCCGCCGCGTGTCGACGGGATCTCCTTCGCCCTCGACGAGATGGAGGAGGGGTTCATCGCCCTCGACCAGGACGACCGCTTCGCCGCCGTCAACCGGGTGGCGGAGTTCTATTTCGGCCGCGCGCGCGAGGATCTGCTGGGGCGCAGCTGGCCCGAGGCGCTGCCCGAGATCGGCCGCAGCGCCATGGTCGAGATCATCGACGGGGTCCGCGCCCAGGGCCGCCCGCGCCGGCTGTCCTGGGATTCGGTGATCCGCGACGGTCGCCGGCTGGAGCTGAACATCTTCCCGATCCCCAACGCCCGCGGCTGGGTGGGCGTGGTCTTCACCAACGTCGGCGAGACCGAGCTGCTGGCGCGCAGCGCCGCCGTCTCGCAAAGCGTGATCGACGTGCTGATCGGCTCGATGCCCGGCGCGGGGCTGGTGGTGCTCGACGCCGCCGGGTCCGTCGTCGACTGGCGGGGCGCTGCGACAGAGCTGTTCGGCTG
>CAXGVP010000474.1:0-3792 GCA_964013055.1 uncultured Albimonas sp. | reverse complement strand
GGGGCGGCGCCGGCGGGACCTCTGGCCCTCGCCTCGCCCTCCGGCCCGGCCCGGCCGGCCTGCGCCTGCGCCTGCTGCGCTGCATCGAAGTTGCCGCGCGCGTCGGCCTTGCGCTATCCTCATTCGGCGACCGTCCCGACGGGGGTGACGGACCGGACCTCCGACATGCCGCATCACGCCGCTCCTCCGCCTGCGCCGCCGACGATCCGGGCCCTGACGCCGGAGGTCGCGGCCTTCGCCGGCAGCGGGCTGACCACCGCGCTCGGGGTCGCCGACGCGGCCGGCCGGCCGCTGTCGACCTTCTGCCACGCCTGCGTCGCCGATCCCGAGCGGGGGGAGCTGCGCATGGTCGCCTCGCGCCGGGGCAACGCACGCCTGCTCGCCGCGCTCGAGGCCGGCGGCGCGGTGGCTGCGAGCTTCACCGACCTCGCCCACCGCTCGGTGCAGGTGAAGGCGGCGCGGGCCCGGATCGAGACCGCCACCCCCCGCGACATCGCGGAATACGAGCGGCAGAGCGCGATCCACGGCCAGTGGCTGGGCTCTCTGGGCTTCGCGCCGGGCTTCGCCGCCGGCTTCGTGCGCTGCGACCTCGCGGATACGGTGATGGTGGTGTTCGTCCCGCAGGCGGCCTTTCGCCAGACGCCCGGCCCCGGCGCCGGCCGCCCCCTGCAGCCGGGCGAGCGCTTCGAGCGCGAGGACGGACGCGGATGACCCGCCCCGCAGCCCCCCGAGGCGCGCCCGCGCCCGCCGCCGCGATCGTCGAGACGAAGGCCGCTCCCCCGCCCGAGACCGCGTCCCCGCTGCAAGCCGAGTCCCCGCCGCGGCGCCACACGCCCCCGCCGGAGGCTGCGCTCCTGCCGGCATCCGCGTCCCCGTCACACGCCACGCCGCTGCCGGCCTCTGCGTCATGGCCGCAGTCTGCGCCCCTGCCGCAGGCCGATCCCCTGCCTGAGCCCGACCCCCCGCCGCAGGCCGAGCCCTTCCCGCAGGCCGGCCCGCCGGCGCCGCCGGACCCGGTTCCCTCGATGGACCTGCTGCGCAACGCGATGGAGGGGGTCTGCGCCTCGACCCTCGCCACCTGCGACGGCGAGGGGGTGGTCAACGTCTCGCTGATCTCCCAGGTCCATTACGTCGACCCGGGGCGCGTGGCGCTCAGCTACCAGTTCTTCAACAAGACCCGCGCCAACCTGCTGGCGACCGGGCGCGCCTCGGTCGTGGTCACCGACCCCGACACGCTCGCCCAGCACCGGCTCGACCTGCTGCACGAGGAGACCCGCACCGAGGGCCCCCTTTTCGAGCGGATGCGCGCCAAGCTGATGGGCATCGCCTCGCATTCGGGGATGGACGGCGTGTTCCGCCTGCTGGGCGCCGACGTGTTCCGGGTCGAGGCCGTCGAGACGGTCCGCCCGCCCGAGCTGGCCCCGCCCGCCGCCCATCGCAACCTGATGGCCCTCACCCGCCGGATCTTCGCCGAAATGGCCCGGTTCCGCGAACTGGGGGAGCTGTTCGACGGCGTCCTCGCCCTGCTGGAGCGGGAGCTGGGCGTCGAGCACGCCATGATCCTGATCCACGACGAGGCGCAGGACGCCGGCGCCCAACGGCTCTACACCGTCGCCTCGCGCGGCTATCCGGCCTCGGGCGTCGGCTCGGAGGTGGCGCCGGGGGAGGGCGTGGTCGGCGTCGCGGCGCGCGAGCGGACGCCGATCCGCATCGGGCACGTCACCTCGGCCTACGGCTACGCCGCCGCCATCCTCGGCCAGGCCCGCGGCGTGCTGCCGGACTGGGAGCGTCGCACGGCGATCCCCTTCCCCGGCCTGCCCGCCCCCGCCAGCCAGCTGGCGCTGCCGATCCTGGTCGACGGCCGGCTGATCGGGGTGCTGCTGTGCGAGAGCGAGCGGATGCTGCGCTTCTGCCACGACGACGAGGACGCGCTGGCCCTGGTCGCCGACCATCTCGGCGCGCTGGCGGCGCTGCTGCCCCAGGCGGACCCCGCGCCCGGCCCCGACGCCGGGACCGGGACGCCCGCAGGGGCGCCCCCGCAGGCGGGCGTGACCGTGCGCCACTTCGCCTTCGACGACAGCGTCTTCCTCGACAACGACTACCTGATCAAGGGCGTCGCCGGCGCGATCCTGTGGCGGCTGCTGCGCGAACATGCCGCCACCGGCCGGGTCGACTTCAACACCCGCGAGCTGCGCCTCGACCCCTCCCTGCGCCTGCCCGAGCATGCCGAGAACCTCGACGCCCGCCTGGTGCTGCTGCGCAAGCGGCTGGACGAGCGCGAGGCGCCGATCCGCCTGCTCAAGAGCGGCCGGGGACGCTTCCGCCTCGCGATCTCCCGCGCGCTGGCGCTGGACGGGGCCGAGCGGCCGGGGGCCTGAGCGACCGCAGGGTCGTTCGTGCACTTATTATTCTTTTAGCGTTTCGTGCCGGATCACTTAGCAAGCCTCCGCCGCGCGCCGGCCCTATTCCCACGTCCATCGCAAATCTGCGCGCCGACGCCCGGCGCGACGCTCGACGAGGATGGACGCAATGGAGATCGACACGCTGCGCGGCGCCGTCGCCGGCCTGCTGCTGGCCGAGGGAGAACCCGGCTACGACCTCGCGCTCGACGCGCTGCTGTGGAACGGGCGCAAGCCCGCGCGCCGCCCGGCCGTGCTGCTGCGCGCCGCCTGCGTGGCGGACGTGCAGGCGGCCGTGCGCTTCGCCGCCGCCCGGGGGCTGACGGTCACGCCGCGGGGCGGCGGGCACAACTGGTCCGGCGCCGCCCAGCAGGGCGGGGTGGTGATCGACCTCGCCGGGCTGGACGAGATCCGCGTCGACCCCGCCGCCCGGATCGCCGAGGTCGGCCCCGGCGTCACCAACCGCCGCATGATCGAGGCGCTGGCGCCCCACGGCCTCGGCTTCCCCGTCGGCCACTGCGGCTCGGCGCCGATGTCGGGCTACCTGCTGGGCGGGGGCATCGGCTGGAACGCGGGCCTCTGGGGCGTCGCCTGCCACCGGGTCGAGCAGGTCGAGGTGATCACCGCCGACGGCGCGCGGGTCGTCGCCTCGGCCGACAGCCGCCCGGAACTGTTCTGGGCGGCGCGCGGGGCCGGCCCGCTGTTCTTCGGGGTGGTCGTGGGCTACCGCCTCCGGCTCGCGCCCCTGCCCCGCGCCATCCGCACCGCCGTCCAGGTCTGGCCGCTGCACGCCCATGCCGAGGTGGCCGTCTGGATGAAGGCGGCGATGGAGCGGGCCCCCGCCTCGGTCGAGTTCACCGCCAAGATGTCCGTCGCGCCCGGCGCCCGGGGTCCCGACGCGCCCCGGGTCATCGCCGCCATCGCCACCGTCTTCGAGGACGAGGCCGGGACCGCCGACGCGATCCTGGCCGGGATCGCGGACGGCGCCCCCTCCGGCGCCCTGGCGCAGGAGGGGCCCATGCCCACGCCGATCCCCGCGCTCTACGACCTGATCGACGCCGGCTTCCCGCCCCAGCGGCGCATGGCGGTGGATGCGATCTGGTCCGACGCCGAGCCCGAGGCCGTCTTCGCCCCGCTCGCCCGCGGCATCGCCTGCGCGCCCGACGCCGAGTGCTTCGCGCTCGCGGTCGTGCGCTCGCCCCACGCGGCGCCGCTGCCCGAGGACGCGGGCGCGTTCTCGATGATCGCCCCGGTGTTCGGCGCGGTCTACGGCATGTGGCGCGACCCGGCGCAGGACGCCGCGGCCCTGCGCTGGCTGCGCGGCATCTCGGCCGAGGCTGCGCCGGTCACCCGCGGCGTCTACGTCGGCGAAGCGGACCTCGCCGCGCCCGGG
>CAXGVP010000473.1:0-3795 GCA_964013055.1 uncultured Albimonas sp. | reverse complement strand
GGCGGCCCGGGCGGCGCTGGAGAGCCTCTGGGCCGAGGGGGGCGGCGACCCGGCGACCATGCCGCTGGCGGTGCAGCGTTTCGTCTATGTGACCGAGGATCGGGCGCAGGCCGAGCTCGCTGCCGCCTGCGTGCGCGATTTTGCGCGCGCCTATCACACATTGGGCGCCGCGGCGCTGGACAAGGACGGGGCGTTCGTGCGTCTGATGCCCCTGAACGACGAACCGCCGCTGGACGACTTCCTGGAGACCGCCGTGATCGGCCCCGCCGAGCATTGCGCCGAGAGACTGGCCGCCGAACTGACCGCCCTGCGCCCGACCCACCTGTGCTGCATGATGGGCCTGGCCGGGATCGGCCGGCAGGAGACGCTCGCCTCGCTGGAGCGTTTCGGGACCGAGGTGCTGCCGCTGCTCTCGCCCCTCGTCGACGCCGGCGAGCCCTCTCCCCAGCCGGGCCGTGCGCCCGCGCGCGTGGCGTGGCCGGGCTGACCGGCGATCCCCCCGGCGCGCAGGGCGGGCCCGAGCGGGGACCGTCCGGCGCCCGCCTGCCCCCGCTCAACCTTTTCCGGGTGTTCGAGGCCGCGGCGCGACACGCCAGTTTCCGGCTGGCGGCGGAGGAGCTGTGCGTGACGCCCTCGGCCGTCTCCCAGCAGATCCGCCACCTGGAGGAGTTCCTCGAAATCCGCCTGTTCCGCCGCCTGACCCGGCGGGTGGAGCTGACCCGCGAGGGGGCGGAGCTGGCGGGCCAGGTGCGCGAGGCGCTGTTCATCCTCACCTCCGCCTGCGCCCAGGTCTCGGACCCCGACAAGCCGGCGGTGGTGACGATCTCGGCGACGCCCGCCATCGCCATGCGCTGGCTGACCCCGCGCCTGCGGGACTTCATGGCGCGCGAGGAGCGGGTGAAGATCACGCTTCTGGCCTCCGACGAGCCGGTGGATTTCGCCCGCCAGGACATCGACCTCGCCATCCGCTGGGGCGCCGACTTCCCCGGCATGCGGGCCGAGCTGCTGGGCTCGGAGCCCCATTGCCTGGTCTGCGCGCCGGAGTTGCTGGAGGGGGGCGCCCAGATCTCGCGCGAGACGCTCGCCTCGCTGCCCTTCCTGCATGTGCGCCAGTTCATCCCGATGACCTTCTGGCTCGAGAGCGCGGGCCTGCCGCTGGACGCGCTGGGGCCCCGGCAGCTCTACAACGACGCCGCCCTGATGCTGGAGGCCGTGGCCCATGGCCAGGGCATCTGCCTCGCCTCGCATTTCCTGGTCGAGCGGGACATCCGCTCCGGCCGTCTCGCGCGCGCGCACCCGACCGCGATCCGGGTGGACGAGGGCTATCACGTCCTCTCCTCGCCGGAGCTGGGCGACAAGCCCGGCATCCGCACGGTAAGGGAGTGGCTGCTGGCCGAGGCGGCCTCTTCGATCTCCCGCCACGACCGCCCCCCCGGCCTGCCCCCCCTCGATGGAGCCTCCGAATGACCGTCCGCCAGAGCTTCCGTTCCGCCTTCCACACCGGCGCCTTCACCGCGCATGTGGAGGACGGAAAGCTCGTATCGGTGACCCCGTTCGAGCATGACCCCAACCCCGACGAGTCGATCCACGCCTGGCCTGAGATGGTGCATGCCGGCTCCCGCGTGATGCGCCCCTCGATCCGCCGCGGCTGGCTGAAGCGGGCCGAGCGGGACGGCCGGCTGGTCCCCGACGGCGTGCGGGGCGAGGACGTGTTCCACGAGGTCCCCTGGGACGAGGCGCTGGAGATGGTGGCCGGCGAGCTTGACCGGGTGCGCACGCAGCATGGCAACGAGGCGCTGTTCGGCGGCTCCTACGGCTGGGCCTCGGGCGGTCGGCTGCACAATGCGCAGAACCTCACCCGGCGGTTCATGTGGTCGATCGGGGGCTGCACGACGCAGGTGACGAACTATTCCTACGGGGCGGGCATGACGCTGATGCCCCATGTGCTGGGCTCGAACGAGGCGATCTGGGGGGCGGGGACCGACTGGCGCTCGATCGCGGCCAACTGCGACCGGCTGCTGGCCTTCGGCGGCCTGTGCCGGAAGAACTGGAAGGTGCAGTCGGGCGGCTTCGGCGCCCACGGGTTCGAGAACGTGGTGCGGATCCTGGGCCAGGCGAAGACGAAGGTGATCAACGTCTCGCCGCTGCGCTCGGACGTGGCGCCGATCGAGGCGGACTGGCTGCCGGTGCGGCCGAACTCCGACTGCGCGCTGATCCTGGCGCTGATCTGGGTGGTGCAGGACAAGGGGGCCGAGGATCGGGCGTTCCTCGACGAATTCACCGTGGGCGCCGACCGGGTGCTGGATTATGTGCGCGGCGCGGTGGACGGGGTGGCGAAGACGCCCGCGTGGGCCTCGGAGAAGACCGGGATCCCGGCGGCCGAGATCCAGGCCCTTGGAGAAGATCTGATCGGCAAGCGGGTGATGCTGACCGCCACCTGGTCGCTGCAGCGCCAGGACCATGGCGAGCAGCCGTTCTGGGCGCTGGTGGCGCTCGCCTCGGTGCTGGGCCAGGTCGGCCTGCCGGGCGGGGGCGTGTTCTTCGGCTACGGCTCGACCGGGGGCTTCGGCCAGCCGAAGGTCGCCACGCCCCTGTTCCAGATGCCGGTGCCGCAGGCCAAGGGCAGCCTCGGCATCCCCGTGGCCCGCGTCGCCGACTGCCTGCTGAACCCGGGCGACAGCTTCGAGTACGACGGCAAGCGGATGACCTTCCCCGACATCCGCCTCGTCTACTGGGCCGGCGGCAACCCGTTCCACCACCACCAGGACCTCAACCGCCTGCGCCGCGCCTTCCAGCGCCCCGAGACGGTGATCGTGCACGAACCCTGGTGGACCGGCACCGCGCGGCACGCCGACATCGTGCTGCCCGCCACCACGCCGCTGGAGCGGGACGACTATGCGGGGTCGTCGCGCGATCCCTGGATCCTATCGGTCGCCAGGGCGGTGACGGTGGGCGAGGCCCGCGACGACTTCGCGATCTTCTCCGATCTGGCCGATCGGCTGGGCGGGGGCGAGGACTTCCACCAGGGGCTCGACGTCGAGGGCTGGCTGCGCAAGCTCTGGGGCCAGACCTCCGCCGCGCTGGCGGTGCGCGGCGTGAACACCCCCGACTGGGACACGTTCCGCGAGATGGGTTATTTCAAGGTGCCCGAGCCGGCGGACGTCTACGACATGTACGCCGACTTCCGGCACAACCCGCGGGCCAACAAGCTGGGCACGCCCTCCGGCCGGATCGAGCTGTTCTCGCAGACCATCGCCGGCTTCGGCTACGACGACTGCCCCGGCCATCCGGTGTGGATCGAGCCGAAGGAGTGGCTGGGGACCGCGGGCGACTACCCGCTGCACCTGCTCTCCAACCAGCCCGCCGACAAGCTGCACAGCCAGCTCGACGGCTCCTCGGTCTCGCAGAAGGCCAAGATCCACGACCGGGCGGAGCTGTTGATGAACCCCGCCGACGCCGCCGCGCGCGGGGTCGAGGACGGCGCGGTGGTGCGCGTGTTCAACGCCCGCGGGGCGTGCCTGGCGGGCCTGCGCGTCTCCGACGAGATCATGGCGGGCGTGGTGCGCCTGCCCACCGGGGCGATGTTCGATCCGGGCCCCGACGGGCTCGAGCGTCACGGCAACCCCAACGTGCTGACCCGCGACGAGGGCACCTCGCGGCTGGGCCAGGGCTGCTCGGCCCAGTCCTGCCTGGTGGAGGTGGCCCCCTTCGAGGGCGAGGTCCCCCGCGTCGAGGTCTTCGACCCGCCCGTGTTCATCGCCCGCGAGGCCTGACGCCCCCGGCAGCGGCCGGCCC
>CAXGVP010000472.1:0-3797 GCA_964013055.1 uncultured Albimonas sp. | reverse complement strand
GAGGTCGTCGCCGCGCATCCCGGGCTGGACGCCGTGATCCTCAACGCCGGCATCATGGAGGCCGAGGACTACGCCGCCGATTCCGTTTCGCTGGACGTGGCCGAGCGCACCATCGCCACCAACCTGACCGCGCCGATCCGGCTGGCGGCCGCGCTGCTGCCGCATCTGCGCGGGCGGCCGGAGGCGGCGCTGGTCACCGTCTCCTCCGGGCTGGCCTTCGTGCCCAAGGCGGCGAACCCGGTCTATTCGGCGACCAAGGCGGCGATCCACGCCTGGACGCAGGCCGTGCGCCGCCAGCTGCGCGGAACCTCGGTGTCGGTGCACGAGATCGCGCCGCCCCTGGTCGCGACCGAGCTGACGCCCGGCCAGTCGCAGGTCGCCGCGGCGATGCCGCTGGAGGCGTTCGTGGCCGAGGTGGTGGAGATCCTGACCCGCGCCGAGGTCCCGGACGAGGTCCTCGTCTCCCGCGTCGCCTTCCAGCGCCGGGCCGAGGCCGAAGGGCGCTGGGCGGCGGCCTTCGACGCGATCAACGGCTGAACGCCGCCCCGGCCGCAGGCGAGCCTTCGGCCGCACACGAAAAGGACCGATGCGAGGCGCCCTCGGGCGGCCCGCGTCGGTCCCTGTCGGTCTCGCTCCGGGCCGCGAGGGGCCCGGGAGGCGGGATCAGCTGTTCACCAGCGCCATGAAGATCAGGATGATCGCCACCGCGACGGCGACGATGTTGATCGTCTTGAGGAACAGGCCGAAGGTCTTCTCCTGCTCGGTGATGTCCATCTTGCCGGGCTCGTGGTCGGCCATTTGGGTCGCTCCCCTTGGTCGGCGCCGGGCGGGCGCGCATCGGTGTTCTCTCCCGCCTCCTAGCCGCGCGGGCGCGCGGGGATCAAGGCGGAAATGGTCGCAATGGGCGGCGCGGGGCGCTCAGCGCGCCAGACGCCACAGATACGCGCCGTCGGCGCGCGCCTCGCGCACCGCCTCGCCGGAGCGGCGCATGTGGTTGAGGTGGCCCAGCGCCTCGTTCAGGGCGAGACGGTAGACCGCCGGCGGGATCTCGCGCCCGAAGAGGGGCACGAAGCACTCGGCGGCGGTGCGAGGTTCCACCAGGTGGGCGCGCAGGCGCTTGATGGCGCCGTGGTGGTTGGAGATCAGCTGCCGGAACCGGGTCGGCAGGCCGGTGTAGACGCCCTTGTGGCCGGGCATCGCCAGGTGATCCTCTCGGGCATGGGCCAGCAGCTTCTCGCAGCTCTCCAGCCATTCGCCCACGGGGTCGGCCTCCGGTTCGGTCGGGTAGACGCCGAGGTTGGAGGAGATGCCGGGAATCGCCTGGTCGCCCACCACCACCAGGTTGTCGTCCAGCGACCAGAAGGTGGCGTGCTCGGGCGCGTGGCCGTCGCCCATGCGCACGATCCAGCGCCGGCCGCCCATCGAGATCTCCTCGCCCTCCACGATCCGGCGGTAGCCCAGCGGCAGGCGCCAGGTGGCGGCGGAAGTGTTGAAGGGTCCGTCGGCCACGAACTTGTCCACCAGCTCCTGCGGGACGCCGCCGCGGGTCCAGTGGGCCAGCATCTCGGGCGGGTGCTGCTCCTGGTGGTCGAGCTGCAGCATCCGCGCGTTCAGCCAGGCGGTGCGGGTGGTCCAGAACTCGGCCCCGTGCTCCTTGATGAACTTGCCGGCCAGGCCGACGTGGTCGGAGTGGTGGTGCGTGGCGATCACCCGGCGCACGCCCTTGCCCTTCAGCGGGCCCTCTTCCAGCTTCGCCCAGGCCTCGAGGCACAGCTTGTGGCGCAGGCCGGTGTCGACCACCGTCCAGGCGTCGCCCTCGTCGAAGAGGTAGACGTTGACGTGGTCGAGCCGGCTGGGAAGGCCGATGCGGGTCCACAGGACCCCCTCGGCGATCTCGACGGTCTCGCCGCGCTCGGGCTCGGGGAAGGGGTGACGGACGCCGGTGCGGGTCTCCGCCCCGCTCACGAGGCCAGCTCCTCCGCGCTCAGGGCATAGAGGGGGGCGGCGCCGTCCATCGCCGCTTCGCAGAGCGCGTCGAGGGCGGGGAACTCGCGCCCGAAGAAGTAGCGCGCGAGCGCGGTGCGGCGGTCGGCGTCGCCGCCGGTCGCGGCTGCGGCGCCCTTGAGCAGGTAGGCGCCGCCCAGCGCCAGCGCCCAGGCGCGCAGGTAGTCGACGGAGCCGGCGTTGCGGTCGTTGGCCTCGGCCGCCAGCATCCACTGGGTCGCGGCCTCCAGCGCGTCGGCGCCGACGGCGAGCTGGCCGCCCATCTCGGCGAGGTCCCCGGCGGCGTTGTGCGCCACGTCCCGGATCTCCTTCAGCAGCCCGTCGGCGGCCACGCCCCCGTCGGCCAGTTTCCGGCCCACCAGGTCGGCGGCCTGCACGCCATTGGTGCCCTCGTAGATCGCGGTGACGCGGACGTCGCGGTAGAACTGGGCGGCGCCCGTCTCCTCGATGAAGCCCATGCCGCCGTGGACCTGGATGCCGAGCTCGGCGACCTCCATGCCCGCATCCGTGCCGAAGGCCTTGGCGATCGGGGTCAGGAAGGCGCCGCGGGCGAACCAGGCCTTTGCCTCGGCCCTGGGCGCGGCCTTGGCCATGTCGAGCGAGACGGCGGTGTCGAGGCAGATCGCGCGCGCCACCTCGGTCAGCGCCTTCATGCGCATCAGCATCCGGCGCACGTCGGCGTGGCCGATGATGGTCTTCGAGCCGTCGGCGGTGCGGCCCTGCACGCGGTCGTTGGCGAACTCCAGCGCCTTCTGGTAGGCGGCCTCGGCGATGCCGAGCCCCTCGGTCCCCACGCCCAGGCGGGCGTTGTTCATCATCGTGAACATACAGGCGATGCCCCCGCCCTCGGGGCCGACGATCCACGCCTTGGCGCCCTCGAAGCCCATCACCGCGGTCGGCGAGCCGTGCAGGCCCATCTTGTGCTCGAGGCTCATCGGGCGCAGGGCGTTGCGCTCTCCCGGATTGCCGTCGGCGTCGGGGATGAACTTGGGCGCCAGGAACAGCGACAGGCCGCGGGTGCCGGCGGGGGCGTCGGGCAGGCGGGCGAGCACCAGGTGGCAGACGTTCTCGGCCACGTCATGATCGCCCCAGGAGATGTAGATCTTCTGACCCGTAAGCGAATAGGTGCCGTCGTCGTTCCGCTCGGCCTTGGTGGTGGCGGCGCCGACGTCCGAGCCCGCCTGCGGCTCGGTCAGGTTCATGGTCCCGGTCCACTCGCCCGAGGTCAGCTTCGGCAGGTAGAGGGCCTGCATCTCCGGCGAGGCATGGGCCTCCAGCGCCTCGATCTGGCCCTGCGACAGCAGGGGGCAGAGCGACAGCGACAGGTTGGCGGAGGCGAACATCTCGCCCATGGCGGTGGCCAGCGTCAGGGGCAGGCCCATGCCGCCATGCTCGGGGTCGGCGGCGATGCCTACCCAGCCGCCCTCGGCGATCTGGCGGTAGGCGTCGGCGAAACCGGGCGAGGTCCGAACCACCCCGTTCTCCAGCTTCGCGGGATGCAGGTCGCCGTTGCGGTTGATCGGCGCCAGCACGCCGGAGGCGAGCTTGCCGGCCTCGTCGAGGATGGCGGCGCGGGTCTCGGCGGTCGCCTCGGCGAAGCGCTCGGTGGCGGCGAGCTTGTCGGCGCCGACGACATGGTCGAGGCAGAAGGCCAGGTCGCGGATCGGGGCCTGGTAGGGCATGGCGGGCTCTCCCTTCGGGCCGGACGTCGCGCGGCGGAGGGGGGCCTCCGCGGCGCCGTCTCGGGCGGTCATTGGCTCGCGCCGAGGGGACGGCCCGCGCCCCGGAGCGCC
>CAXGVP010000471.1:0-3801 GCA_964013055.1 uncultured Albimonas sp. | reverse complement strand
CGATAGCCCGCGATCACCCCCGCCTCCTCCAGCCGCCGCACCCGCGCCGCCACCGGGGTCTTGGAGAGGCCGACGCGGGCCGCAAGCTCGGTCATCGACAGCCGCCCCTCGGCCGAGAGCTCGCGCAGAATCGCGCGGTCGAACCGGTCGAGGGTGGGAAGTCCGTACGGATCGTCTGAGGCCATGATTTCGGTCCGATCGACCACGTTGAGGAGAATTGAAGCCGAAACGGCTGGAGCGACGACGATACACTAGGCCGAACCCCACGGAGGCGGAAGCGACATGACCGGACCGCGCGACACCCATCCCGACGCCTGGACCCTGATCGAGGGCGCCAAGCGCCGCCCCGAGGCCCCGCTGCTGGCCGAGCTGGAGGCCGCCGCCGACCTCTCCCCCCGGGCCCGGGCCGAGACCGTGACCCGCGCCGCCGGCTGGGTGCGCGCGGTGCGCGAGGGCGACAAGCCGGGGCTGACCGAGTCGATGCTCGCCGAATACGGGCTGTCCACGGAAGAAGGCGTCGCCCTGATGTGCCTCGCCGAGGCGCTGCTGCGGGTGCCGGACGCCGAGACCATCGACGCGCTGATCGAGGACAAGATCGCCCCGTCCGACTGGGGCAAGCATCTGGGGAGATCCGCCTCCAGCCTGGTCAACGCCTCCACCTGGGCGCTGCTGCTGACGGGCCGCGTGCTGGACGACCGCTCGCCCGGCATCTCGGGCCGGCTGCGCGGCGCGGTGAAGCGGCTGGGCGAGCCGGTGATCCGCACCGCCGTCGCCGCCGCGATGCGCGAGCTCGGCCGTCAGTTCGTGCTGGGCGAGACCATCGGCGCCGCCATGGACCGCGGCCGCGGCATGGAGGCGAAGGGCTACGCCTATTCCTACGACATGCTGGGCGAGGCGGCGATGACCGCCGCCGACGCCGCCCGCTACGCCCGCAGCTACGCCGACGCCATCGCCGCCATCGGCACGCGCGCGAAGCATACGGACGTCCGCAGGAACCCCGGCATCTCCGTAAAACTCTCCGCCCTGCACCCCCGCTACGAGGTCGCGCAGGAGGCGCGGGTGATGGCCGAGCTGGTCCCCGCCCTCTCCTCCCTCGTCCGCCAGGCGGCGGCGGCCAACATCAGCCTTGCCATCGACGCCGAGGAGCAGGACCGCCTCGCCCTGTCGCTGAAGGTGATCGAGGCGGCGCTCTCGGACCCCACGCTCAAGGGCTGGGACGGGTTCGGCGTCGTCGTGCAGGCCTACGGCCGCCGCGCCCTGCCGGTGGTCGACTGGCTGCATGCGCTCGCGACCCGCCTCGACCGCCGCATCACCCTGCGGCTGGTGAAAGGCGCCTACTGGGACGGCGAGATCAAGCACGCCCAGGTCGAGGGGCTCGAGGATTTCCCGGTCTTCACCCGCAAGGCGGCCTCCGACGTCAGCTATCTAGGCATCGCCCGGCGGCTGCTGGGCATGACCGACCGGATCTTCCCCCAGTTCGCCACCCACAACGCCCACACGCTGGCGGCGGTTCTCCAGATGGCCGGCGACCTGCCCCGCGACGCGTTCGAGTTCCAGCGCCTGCACGGCATGGGCGAATCCCTGCATGACCGCGTGAAGGCCGAGGCCAAGACCGGCTGCCGGATCTACGCCCCCGTCGGCGCCCACCGCGACCTGCTCGCCTACCTGGTGCGGCGGCTGCTGGAGAACGGCGCGAACTCCTCCTTCGTCAACCGGATCATGGACGGATCGGTCACGCCCGAGGCCGTCGCCGCCTGCCCCTTCGCGGCGCTGGCCGCCTCGCCCGTGCCGAACCCGCGCCTGCCCGCCGGCCCCCACATCTTCGACCCGCGCCGCAACAGCGCCGGCGCCGACCTGACCGACGCCCCCCACCTCGCCGAGATCGAGACGGAGCGGGAGACCGCCCTCGCCGGCGACCTGCCCGTCGCCTCGCCCATGCTCGCGGTCGACGCGACCGGGCGCGCGCCGATCCCGGTGATCTCTCCCGCCACCGGCGAGACCGTCGGCGAGGTGATCGACGCAGCCCCCGAGGACATCGAGGCCGCGCTCGCCGCCGCCCGCCCCTGGGACGCCCCCGCGTCCGAGCGCGCCGCCGTCCTGCGCCGCGCCGCCGACCTCTACGAGGCCGACCGCGGCCCGATCCTGGCGATCCTCGCCCGCGAGGCGGGCAAGACGATCCCCGACGCCATCGGCGAGATCCGCGAGGCCGTCGACTTCCTGCGCTACTACGCCGACCGGGCCGAGACCGACCTGCCCGGCGCCCCGCGCGGCGTCTTCGCCTGCATCAGCCCGTGGAATTTTCCATTGGCGATCTTCACCGGCCAGGTCTCGGCCGCGCTCGCCGCAGGCAACGCCGTGCTCGCCAAACCGGCCGAGCAGACCCCGCTGATCGCCCACCTGGCGGTCCAGCTGATGCGCCGCGCCGGCGTCCCGGCGGAGGCGCTGCAGTTCCTGCCCGGCGACGGCGAGACGGTGGGCGCCGCGCTCACCTCCGACGCCCGCGTCGACGGCGTCGCCTTCACCGGCGCCACCGAGACCGCCCAGGCGATCCGGCGCGCCATGGCCGAGACCCTCGCCCCCGGCGCCCCCCTGATCGCGGAGACCGGCGGGCTGAACGCGATGATCGTCGACACCACCGCCCTGACCGAGCAGGCGGTGCGCGACGCCGTGAACTCCGCCTTCCGCTCCGCCGGCCAGCGCTGTTCGGCGCTGCGCTGCCTCTACGTGCAGAAGGAGGCCGAGGGGCGCCTCGTCTCGATGCTCAAGGGCGCGATGGACGAGCTTTTGATCGGCGATCCCTGGCCGATCTCGACCGACGTGGGCCCGGTGATCGACGCGGACGCGCGCGAGGGCATCGCCGCCCATGTCGAGACCGCCCGCGCCGAGGGTCGCCTGCTGCACGAGACCCGCCTGCCGGCCGAGGCGGCGGCCAGCGGCCACTTCATCGCCCCTGCCCTGATCCGGGTGCGCGGCATCGGCGACATCGAGCGGGAGGTCTTCGGCCCGGTCCTCCACGTCGCCACCTTCGAGGCGGACGAGCTGGACGCGACCATCGACGCGATCAACGCCCGCGGCTACGGGCTGACCTTCGGCCTGCACACCCGCATCGACGGGCGCGTGCAGCATGTGGCCGAGCGGGTGCGCGCCGGCAACCTCTACGTCAACCGCAACCAGATCGGCGCCATCGTCGGCTCCCAGCCCTTCGGGGGCGAAGGACTGTCGGGGACCGGGCCGAAGGCCGGCGGGCCGCGCTACCTGACCCGCTTCCGCGCCCTGCCCGCGACGCCGGCCGAGGCCTCGGCCCCCGCGGGCGCGCCGCTCGACGCGCCCGCCCTCTCGGCGCGGCTGACCAAGGCGACGGGCGTGGGGGAGATGCTGGAGGCGCAGTCCCTGCCCGGCCCCACGGGGGAGTCCAACCGGCTTGCCCGCATCGCCCGCGCGCCGCTGCTCTGCCTCGGCCCGGGCGCCGGCGCGGCGCAGGCACAAGGCCGGGCGCTGCGCGCGCTGGGCGGCGTCGCGGTGGAGGTCGCGGAGCCCGTGCAGGCCGGGGCGCTGGAGACGCTCGAGGGCTTCTCGGGCGCGATCTGGTGGGGCGATGCAGAGACCGGGCGCGCGCTGGTCCGGGCGCTCGCCGCGCGCAGGGGGCCGATCGTGCCGCTGATCACCGGCGCCCCGGACGCCGGCCACGCGGCGCTGGAGCGGCACCTGTGCGTGGACACCACCGCAGCGGGGGGCAACGCCTCGCTGCTGGCGGCGGCCGAGGACGCCTCGCCCGACGCCGCCTGAGCGGCGCAGCCTGGG
>CAXGVP010000470.1:0-3802 GCA_964013055.1 uncultured Albimonas sp. | reverse complement strand
AGCAAATTCAATAAGGGCGACACTGTGCGCTGTGTCGTGACCCCCAACGATGGCGAGACCGATGGCGCGGCCGCGACCGCCGGGCCCGAGCGGCGGATCGTCGGCGCGCCCTCCACCGCGGGGCCGGCGCCGTGGCCGGTCTTGTCCCAGTAGGCGGGCGCCGCGACCGATTCCAGCAGCGCCTTGAACGCCGCCAGCGTGGCCAGCGGCCAGTACAGCGGCAGCACCATCGCCTGCGCGAGGCTGATCCGCCATCCCGCCCGGCGCAGTCCCACCAGCACCGAGGCGAGCAGGATCCCCTGCCCCGCATGCATGAAGCCCAGCAGGAACAGCACCGCCCAGCCCGGCTGCGCCAGCAGCGACGAGCCCCCCGCCAGCAGCGGCCAGGCGAATAGCGCCGTCCAGAACAGCGGCTGCGACAGGAAGGCGGCGCCCGCGCCCACGAAATGCACCTGCATCCCCAGGAAGCCGCGCCAGCCCAGATCCTGCTGCAGGCGCCAGGGGTCGCGCATGTGGATCTGCCAGGTCTGCAGGTAGCCCTTCTGCCAGCGCGAGCGCTGGCGCAGCCAGGCGCCGGCGCGGGTCACGGCCTCCTCTCCGGTGTCGGAGTCGAACATCCGCGTCAGGTAGCCGGCGCGGGCGAGGCGCACGCCCAGGTCCGCGTCCTCGGTCACGTTCCAGGCGTCCCAGCCGCCCAGCCGCTCCAGCACCCGGCGGCGGATGAACAGCGAGGTCCCCGCCAGCGGGATCGGCGCCCCCAGCCGCGCCAGCGCCGGCAGCACCAGGTGGAACCAGGCGGCGTATTCCATGGCGAAGCAGCGGCTGAGCCAGCCCTCCCGCCCGTTGGAGATCTTCAGCCGCGCCTGCAGGCAGGCGACGCGGGGGGGCGAGCGGGCGAAGCCCTCGACCGCCTTGCGCAGCTGGTCGGGGTCGGGGCGGTCCTCGGCGTCGTAGACGCCCACGATGGTCCCGCGGGAGAAGTCGAGCGCATGGTTCAGCGCGCGGGGCTTGGTGCGCGGCCCGCCGGGCGGCGCGGGGATCACCCGCAGCCAGGGCGGCGGGTCGGCGGCGGCGATGGCGGCGGCGGTCTCGGGGTCGTCGCCCTCGATCGCCAGGATCACCTCCAGCCGCTCGGCCGGGTAGTCCAGCCGGCGCAGCGCGGCGATCAGGCCGGGGGCGGCCTGCGGCTCCTTGTAGAGGGCGATCAGCAGGGTGACGCAGGGCAGCAGCGCCGGCCCCTCGGGCGGCGGGCCGGGGGGCTGGGGCGGCGGCGGCGCCATCGCCAGCGCCGCCACCCGCACCGCCATGTTGGCGGCGTTGAAAACCAGCGCCGCGAGGAACACCAGCGCCAGCGTCGGGCCCGGCGCCGCGACCGCCGCGGCCGGGACCGCCAGCAGCGCCAGCGCCAGCGCGATCCGCGCGCGTCGTCGCGACAGCCCCTGCGCCGAGAGGCTGCGCGGCGCCCGCCCCGCGGCGCGGGCGGCCCGACGATCCGCCGGCACGGCCATCAGCGCGGCGTCGAGCCCGGCGGCGGTGCAGACCGCCGCCCGCAGGCGCGTGTCGCGCGGCAGGTCGAAGGCGCGGCGCACCGCCTCGGGGTCGCGCAGCAGGCGGGCGGGGTCGGGTCCGGCCAGCGTCACCCGCCGCGGATCGTCCGCGTCGCGTCGCCACGGGACCGCCCGCCAGGCCACCATCGCCTGCAGCGGCGTCTCGGCCAGCAGGGCGGGGTCGGGGGGATCGGCCGCCAGGTCCGCCGCCTCGATCCCCATCTGCCCGGCCAGCGCCCGGGCCAGCGCCTCGGGCGAGACCAGCCCGTGGGCCAGCAGGATCTCGCCCAGCGGCGCGCCCGAGCGGCGCTGCCGGCGCAGCGCAACGGCGATCGACAGCTCCGAGACCGCGCCGTCGCGCACCAGCAGGGCGCCCAGCCGCTCCCCCGGGGGGCGGCGGGGCCCGGCGTCGGGCGCCAGGGGCGATCGCGCATCCAGGGCGCGTCGCCGCGCGGGCGAGCGGATCGGCGCAGACATGCCCGGTCGCGTCCTTCTCGCGCCAAGGGGATCAGGGCCGCAGGCTCGCCCGGCAGGGTTAAGTTTGGGTGAAGGCCCCGCTCAATTCGTCAACGCGACCCCGTCGCGGCGGGGGTCGGCGGCGGCCTCGACCGCACCGTTCGCCGCCCGCCGCACGGCGTGGACGCCGCCGAAGAACAGGCTCTCCTGCGTCCAGGGACGAGCGTCGGGAAAGGCGCGGACCAGCGTCTCGCGTTGGTCGCCGGGGAACCGGTCCTCGAAGTCGATCGAGGGGCCTGCGGGCGCGCCTGGGTCGCCCGCGGGCGCAGCATGCTCGACGTGCAGGCGCGGCGCCTCGATGGCGCGGTCCAGCGCCTCGCCGCGATCCGCGAGCCTCGCCAGCACCTGCGCCATCGCCGAGCGGATCCGGTTCGACCCGCCCGAGCCCAACGCCGCCACCGAGCCGTCCGGCCAGGCGATCACGCTGGGCGCCATCATCGAGGCCAGCCGCACGTCCGGTCGCCAGGCGTCCAGCCCGCGGGGCAGCAGGTCGGCCTCGCCCAGCATGTTGTTGGCCATGGTCCCCGTGCCCGGAACCACGATCCCGCAACCCTCGCCGTTCGACAGCGTCAGCGCCGCCGCCATCCCCGATCCGTCCACCGCCGAGACATGCGTGGTCCCGCGCACCGACTGCGGCCGGGAGAGAAGCGCCCGCAGGCGCGCGACCTCGTCCTCGTCCAGCAGGGCGAGCACGGCGGCGTCGCCCTCCTCCAGCGCCTCGGCCCGGGCCTCCGCCGCCACGGCCAGCGCGCGCGCCCAGTCCAGGGCCGATGCGTCGGCCGGCGCCAGCCGCAGCGCCAGCGCGACCAGGGCGCCGCCCAGCGCGGGCGCGGGGTTCAGCGACAGCCGCGCCGGCCCGCGCACGGCCTGCAGCGGCGCGCGCCACGCGGCCCGGTAGGCGGCGAGGTCGGCGGCCGACAGGTGCCCGCCCTCGGCGGCGACCGCGGCCAGGGCCTGGGCGATCTCGCCCTCCTGGAACAGGCGCGGCCCCTCGTGGGCGAAGGCGTCGAGCGCGTCGGCCAGCGCGGGATTGACCCACGTTTCGCCGGCGGCGGCGAGCGTCTCTCCGTCGGGGCAGAACAGGGCGCGCGCAGCGGGGGTGGCGCGGCAGATCGGGGCGACGACCTGCAGGACATGGGCCTGGAAGGCCGAGAACGGCAGCCCCTTGCCGGCGGCCTCGACGGCGGGCTGCACGAGCTCTCGCAGGGGGATGCGCCCATAGCGGGCATGCGCCTCGGCCAGCCCCGGGACCACGCCGGGGGCGGCGATGGCGGCGGCGCCGATGTGGAAGCTCTGCCGGGCGCCGCCGAAGTCCGCCTCGATCCCGCGCAGGTCCCGCGCAGGCTCGGGCAGCCGCCGCCGGGGCGTCTGCACGAAGAAATCCAGGATCCGCGCGCGCCCCGAGGCCTCGCGCACCGCCAGGAAGCCGCCCCCGAACAGCCCGGCGAGCAGCGGCTCGGCCGCGCAGGCCGCAAGCGCCGCGGCCACGACCGCATCCACGGCCGTGCCGCCGGCGCGCAGCGCGACGGCCCCGGCCTCTGCGGTGGCGGCATGCCCCGCGGCGATGGCGAAACGCGACATCCTGCGGTCTCTCCCCCTGGTCCCGACCGCCTCTCCGTTAAGGCCGCGCCCGCCGCCCGTCCAGCCCTGGCCGCCCGCCGCGCCCCGCCCCATGCGCCCCCGTGAGCGCCTGTTCTCCGGAGCCGTCCATCGCGGATGCCGATCAGAGCGACTCGCCC
>CAXGVP010000469.1:0-3811 GCA_964013055.1 uncultured Albimonas sp. | reverse complement strand
GCATCAGACGCGATGGACGGCTCCGGAGACCAGGCGCGGGCGCTCTTGTTCTTGGGTGAGTCAGGAGCCCGCCGGAGGCTCCCCCTCCGAAATCCCCCGCAACCTCCCCACGAGCGCCGCCCCAGCCAGGCCCGCCCGCAGGGCGCCTGTAGACCGGTCCCCCAATGCAGAACGCCGCCCCCGAGGGGGCGGCGTCCCGTTCCGGATGCCCGAAGGCCCCGGGTTCAGCTCACTTCGGCGCCATGCGGATCGCGCCGTCGAGGCGGATGGTCTCGCCGTTCAGCATCGAGTTCTCGCAGATATGCGCCGCCATCGCCGCATACTCGGACGGATCGCCGAGGCGGGAGGGGAACGGCACCTGGGCGCCCAGCGACTTGCGGGCCTCCTCGCGCAGGCCCATCAGCAGGGGCGTCAGGAACAGGCCCGGCGCGATGGTGCAGACCCGGATGCCCGAGCGGGCCAGGTCGCGCGCCATCGGCAGGGTCATCCCCACCACGCCGCCCTTGGAGGCGGAGTAGCACAGCTGCCCGATCTGCCCCTCGAAGGCCGCGACGGAGGCGGTGTTGATGATCACGCCCCGCTCGCCGTCGTCGTTGAGCGGCTCGGCGGCGTTCATGCCGGCGGCGGACTGGGAGGCCACGTTGAAGGTGCCGAACAGGTTCACCTTGATGATCTTCATGAAGTGGTCGGGGTTCAGCGGATTGCCGTCCCGGTCCACCGTCTTGGCGCCGCCGCCGATGCCCGCGCAGTTGATCGCGATGCGCTCCTGGCCGTGGGCCTCGCGCGCCTTCTCCAGGCCCGCGCGCACCGACTCGGGATCCGAGACGTCGGTCTTGACGTAAAGCCCGCCGATCTCGGCCGAGACCTTGGCCCCCTTCTCGTCGTTGAGGTCGAACAGGGTCACCTTGACGCCCGCCTCGGCCAGGCGCCGGGCGCAGGCCTCGCCGAGACCCGAGGCGCCGCCGGTGATGACGGCGGACAGACCGCTCTGGAGCTTCATGCTTCTCTCCTGGGAGTTTCTGGGTTGCAGGCCGGGGAGGAGGCGCTCAGCGCTCCTTCGGCTTGATCTCCTCGACCGGTCCGCCGGCTTTCTTCCAGCCGCCGAAGCCGGTCTCGATATGGGCGACCGGGGTCAGCCCCATGTCCTGGGCGATCTTGGTCGCCAGCGCCGAGCGCATGCCGCCCGCGCAATAGAGGACGAACTTGTTCCCGCTCTGGAATTCTTCCTTGGCGTAGGGCGAGGTCGGGTCGATCCAGAACTCGAGCATGCCGCGCGGCACGTGCCAGGCGCCGGGAATGGCGCCGTCGCGCCAGCGCTCGCGCACGTCGCGGATGTCGACGAAGGTGACGCCCTCGGCCCCGAGCATCTCGATGGCGGCCTCGGCGGGGATCACCTCCAGCTCCGCGTTGGCGGCGGCGACCATCTCCCTGGTGCTCTTGATCGGCATGGACTTCCTCCCCGGATGCTGCGCCGGCGCTCGAACGGGACTCGGCGAGCCGGCGTCGGTTCAACGGATGGTTAAGGCCCCCGCGGGCCAACTGCAAGCCGGCCGGCAGGTGGAGCCGCGCGGCGAATGCGCCCCGGGATAGGGGGCGAGGGACGCGCGCGCCTCGTCGGTCCCGCCGAGGCGACCTGTCCGGGCGGCGGGTTCCCGCAACGGCGGGGGCGCGCCGCCGGCGAGCGGGGACGCAGGCGGTTCTTGACAGTTTCATGACGATCCTGTCGGGATGAACCTCAATTCATGAACCGGGACCCTCGTGACGGGACGGCGCCCTCGCCTCCCCGTAGCGGTTCCCTGCAGGCGAATTTGCAATGTCTTCTTCGACGACGGATCGGAGGGACGCCTCGACGGTCCCGTCGCGGCGCGAGCGGCGCCCCGCGTTCCTGGACAGCCCCGTGACGCGCGCGCTGCTGGCGGTGGACGCGACGCTGATCGCCGCGAACCTGGCGCTGTCGGCGCTGGCCAAAGCGGACCTGCTGATCGAGCGCGTGCCCGACCTCTGGCGGCTGGAGACCGAGAGCAATCTCGGCGCCTGGTGGAACATGGGGCAATGGGCGGCGCTGATCGCGCTGTGCGCCTGGGCCGCGCGCCGGGGCCTGGGCGCGCTGCCGACGGCGCTGGCCGCGATATTCGCGATGCTTCTGGCCGACGATGCGCTGGAACTGCACGAGCGGGTGGGCTTCGCGCTGGCCAGGCGGCTCGAGTTCGGGTCCCTGCTCAATCTTCAGCCCTACGATCTCGGCGAGCTGTGCGCGGCCGCGGGCGAGGGCGTTCTGCTGGCCCTGGCGCTGTTCTGGGCCTGGCGGCGTCGCGGCCCGGGCGACGCGCGCCGTCTGGCGGCGTTCGTGGGCCTGTTCGCGCTGCTCGGGCTGGTCGGCGTCGTTCTCGACGCGCTGCACTCCGCAGTCTGGAGCTGGCGCTACGCGGAGTACATCGTCGGGGTGGCGGAGGACGGCGGCGAGATGATCGTCGGGTCCCTGATGCTGGCCTACGCCTGGTCGCAGTTCGGCCCCCGCGCGCCGCGGCCCGTCCCCTCCGCCTGACCCCCGCCCGCAGGCCGCAGGCTCTCGGCGCACATCCGCCCCGGCCGCCGGCGCAGGCGGCGGGCGTCGAGAGGCCCCGGGTCAGGCCCGGGGTCCGCCAGGCCCTCGACGCGGCGCGGACAGGCGCGCGCTCAGCCCAGCTCCAGCGCCACCGCCGTGCCCTCGCCGCCGCCGATGCAGATCCCGGCCATGCCGCGCTTCAGCCCGCGCGCCTCCAGCGCATGGATCAGCGTCACCAGGATCCGCGCCCCCGAGGCGCCGATCGGGTGGCCCAGCGCGCAGGCCCCGCCGTTGACGTTGAGCCTGGCGCGGTCGATGCCCAGATCGACCTCGTCGTCCAGCCGGAAGCGCCCGATGCCTTCCAGCGAGCAGGCCCCGCCGTTGACGTTGAGCTTCCCGCGCGGGATGCCCAGCTCCACCTCCGCGGCCATCGGCACCACGGCGAAAGCCTCGTTGACCTCCCACAGGTCGACGTCGTCCATGCCCCAGCCGACCCGCTCCATCAGCTTGCGCATCGCCGGCGCCGGCGCGGTCGAGAACCAGGCCGGCGCCTGCGCGTGGGACGCATGCCCCAGGATCGTGGCCTTCACCGCCAGCCCCAGCCGCTCGGCCTCCGAGCGCCGCATCAGCGTCAGCGCGGCCGCCCCGTCGGAGATCGAGGAGCTGTTGGCCGGCGTCACCGTGCCGTCCTTGCGGAAGGCGGGCTTGAGGGTGGGGATCTTGTCCGGGCGCGCGTTGCGCGGCTGCTCGTCGGTGGCGACCTCGACCTCGCCCTTGCGGGTCCGCACCACCACCGGCGCGACCTCGGCGTCGAAATCGCCCGAGGTCTGGGCCCGCAGCGCCTCGCTCAGGCTGCGGATCGCGTAGTCGTCCTGCGCCTCGCGGGTGAACTGGAACTTCTCCGCGCAATCCTCGGCGAAGGTGCCCATCAGGCGGCCCTTGTCATAGGCGTCCTCCAGCCCGTCGAGGAACATGTGGTCCTTGACCTCCGCGTGCCCCAGCCGCGCGCCGCCGCGCATCTTGGGCAGCAGGTAGGGGGCGTTCGACATGCTCTCCATGCCGCCGGCGACCATCACGGTCTGGGACCCCGCCAGCAGCTGATCGTGCGCCATCATCACCGTGCGCATGCCCGAGCCGCACATCTTGTTGAGGGTCGAGGCCGGGACCTCCTCGCCCAGCCCCGCGGCGAAGCCCGCCTGGCGCGCGGGCGCCTGGCCCTGGCCTGCGGGCAGCACGCAGCCCATCAGCAGCTCGCCGACCTGGCCG
>CAXGVP010000468.1:0-3814 GCA_964013055.1 uncultured Albimonas sp. | reverse complement strand
TCCCGCAACATCCTGCCGGGCGGCAGGTGAGCGCGCGCGCCCCTGACTCGACAACGAAAGCCCGGAGCGCGGCGCCCCCGAGGCGCCCTCCGCATCCGGCTCGGTTCCGGGAGGACCCCATGACCCATCTCCACCCCGCGCGAGGCCGCGGATGAGCGCCGGCGGACGTCTCTACAAGGCTTCCGAGCTGCAGCGGCTGCTGGCTCCGAAGTCCGTCGCCATCGTCGGCGCCTCGACCCGCGAGGGCTCCTTCGGGATGCTCACCCACCGCAACCTGCACCGCTTCGCGGGGCCGGTCTGGACGGTGAACCCGCGGTATGACGAGCTCTACGGCGCCCCCTGCTACGCCTCGGTGCGCGACCTGCCCGAGGTCCCCGACTGCGTGGTCCTCGTCACCCCCCGCGACGCGGTGCGCGGCGTGCTGGAGGAATGCGCCGATGTCGGCGCCGGCGGCGTTCTGGTCTTCGCCTCGGGCTTCGGCGAGATGGGCGAGAAGGGCAAGGCGCTGGAGCGCGAGAACGCCCTGCTGGCCCACCGCGCCGGCATGCCCCTGATCGGCCCCAACGCGCTGGGCTTCGTCAACTATTCCAACGGCGGCGCGGTGACCTTCCACCCGCCCCTGAACTTCGAGGCGGGCTTCGACGCGGCCCCCGAGCAGCGCCGCGTGGGCATCGTCGCCCAGTCCGGCGCGCTGGGCTTCTCGCTGACCCAGGGCATGCGGCGGGGGCAGTTCTTCTCCCACGCGCTGGCCTGCGGGAACTCGTCGGACGTCGACGTCGCCGACTGCGTGGCCTTCATGGCCGAGGACCCCGAGGCGAAGGCCATCGCCGTGATCCTCGAGGGCGCCCCCGCCCCCGACCGCTTCGAGGCCGCGATCAAGCAGGCTGCCGCCGCCGGCAAGGCGACCGTGGTGTGCAAGATGGCCAAGGGCGAGAAGGGCGCGGCCGCCGCCGCCTCGCACACCGGCTCGCTGGCCGGGGCGCACGACGCCTACCGCTCGATGGTCGAGCGCGCCGGCGGCGTCTTCGTCGAGGAGCTGGAGGCGCTGGTCGAGACCGCGCGCCTCTTCGCCAAGGCCCCCCCGCCGAAGGCCGAGGGCGCCTGCATCGTCTGCACCTCCGGCGGCGCGGGCGTGTTCCTGACCGACGCCTGCGAGGACGCGGGCGTGCCCCTGCCGCAGCCCTCGCCCGAAGCGGAGACGGTGCTCAAGGCCCGGATCCCCGAGTTCGGCTCCGCCGCCAACCCCGTCGACGTGACCGCGCAGGTGATCTCCGACCGCCAGAGCCTGGTGGACTGCCTCGAGGCGGTGCTGGAGCAGGACGACTACGGCTCGTTGATCATCCCGCACCCGATCGCGATCGAGACCTCGATCCCCCGCATCCAGCTGATGGGGGACCTGGGCAGGAAGGCCGGCAAGCCGGTGATCGTGCCGTGGATGAGCGCCGCCCTCGAAGGCCCCGGCCTGCTGGAGGCGGAGGCGTCCGACAGCATCGTCGTCTTCCACAACGTGCGTCACGGGATGGAGGCGCTCGCCGCCTGGACCCGCTGGCACGGCCGGCGGATCGAGCCGATCGACAAACCCCGCCTGACCGAACCCTCGACCGGGCTCGCCGCCCATATCGCCGCCTCGGCCGGCGCGGCGGTGACCGAGCGGGAGGCGAAGGCGATCCTGGCGGGCTACGGCGTGCCGGTGATCGAGGAGAAGGCGGCCGCGAGCGCCGAGGAGGCGGGCCGCCTCGCCGCCTCGCTGGGCTTCCCGGTGGTGATGAAGATCGACAGCCCCGACATCGCCCACAAGACCGAGGCCGGGGGCATCGCCCTGAACCTCGGCTCGGCCGAGGCGGTGGCCGCCGAGTTCGAGGCGATGGTCGCGCGCGTGAAATCCCGTGCGCCCAAGGCCCGGATCGAGGGCGTGCTGGTGCAGCGCATGGCGCCGAAGGGCGTCGAGATCGTGGTCGGCGCCCGCCGCGACCCGGCCTTCGGGCCGCTGGTGGTGGTGGGGCTGGGCGGCGTGCTGGTCGAGCTGATGAAGGACTCGGTCGCAGCCCCCGCCCCCGTCACCCCCCACGAGGCGATGGACATGCTGGCCCGCCTGCGCGGCGCGGCGATCCTCGACGGGTTCCGCGACCTGCCGGCGGTGGACCGCGGCAAGCTCGCCGAGATCGTGGCGAGGGTGTCGGAGTTCGCCGCCGACGCCGGCGCGGCGCTGGAGGAGCTGGACGTCAACCCGCTGATCTGCCGGGGCGACGACATCGTGGCGGTGGATGCCCTCATCATCCCCGCCGCGGCCCCCGAGACCGAGCGGAAGGCCGGCTGAGATGGCGGTCTTCGGCTTCATCGGTCTGGGCGTGATGGGCGAGCCCATCTGCCGCAGCATCCTGACCAGGAGCGGGTGGGAGGGGGTGGTCTTCGACCTCTCCCCCGACCCCGTCGCCCGGCTGGTCGCCGACGGCGCGCGGGCCGCGGCCTCGGTCGCCGAGGTGGTTGCGGCCGCCGACGTGATCTTCCTCTCGCTCCCCGGCGGCCCGCAGGTCGAGGCGGTCGTCGCCGGCCCCGGCGGGGTGCTGGAGACGCTGCGCGAGGGCCAGATCCTCGTCGACACCTCCACAGCCCCCGTCGGCCTGACCCGGGAGCTTGCGGCGAAGGTCGAGGCGAAGGGCGCGGCCATGGCCGACGCCCCCGTGGCCCGCACCCGCCAGGCGGCGATCGAGGGCACGCTCTCGATCATGGTCGGCGCCGAGCCCGATCTGTTCGCGCGGATCGAGCCCCTGCTGCGCTGCGCGGCCTCCGACGTCACGCTCTGCGGCGGCATTGGCTGCGGGCAGGTGGTCAAGATCGTCAACAACATGGTGCTGTTCGAGACGGTGGTGGCCCTGTCCGAGGCGCTGGCGCTCGGCGAGGGCGCGGGCGTGGACCGGGCGCTGCTGTTCGAGACGCTGTCCAAGGGCTCGGCCGACAGTTTCGCGCTGCGCAACCACGGCATGAAGGCGATGATCCCGGACACGTTCCCGCTGGGCGCCTTCCCCACGGACTACGCGCTCAAGGACGTCGCCTACGCGCTCGACCTCGCCCGCCAGACCGGCGTCCACGCCGAGGGGGCGGAGCTGGCGGAGGCGCGGATGAAGGCCGCGAAGGCGGCGGGCTTCGGGGCGGAGTATTTCCCCGTCCTCGCCCGCGCCATCGCCCGGCGCTGAAGTCCCGCCCCCCCCTCGGCCCATCGCCGGGGGGGGCGTCGCGCAGAAAAATCCCGGTCGCGTGAAACCTCGCGCCGGGGCCCCCGTAACTCAGCTGCAATGAACATGAACGGCAGGCGGAACGAGCGTCCGCAGGCGGTTCGGCGCGTCGTCGACGGCTGCCGTCCGACGCGCAATGGGCGGCGCGCGCGCGATCCTCCGCTGCGCGCGCCCCGGGGGCCGGCGTGTGTGGGACGCCGGCCCCCGCCTCGTGGCGGCGGGCCGCTGGGGAGGCCTGTCGCCGGCGGCGGCCGTCTCCGTCGCGGCCGGGGTGTTTTCCCGCCCCCGGTCGCGCTGAACGACGGGGCGGCCGTCGCCTCGTGCTCCGCGCTCTCGCCTCCCGGCCTCCTGAATCGATCCGCCGACGGGCGCGCCCGGGCCTGCGCCCGGGCCCGACGGCGCGGCGGGGCAGGACCCTGACCTACGGCGTGGCGGGGCAGGACCCTGCCCGACGGCGCGGCGGGGCAGGACCCGGCCCTACGGCGTGGCGGGGCAGGACCCGGCCCGACGGCATGGCGGGGCAGGACCCGGCGCGGCGGCGCCTCGGCCGGCGCGTCAGTCGGCGCGGATCAGCTCGCCCG
>CAXGVP010000467.1:0-3825 GCA_964013055.1 uncultured Albimonas sp. | reverse complement strand
CCGCCCCCGCCGCCGGCGGCTGTCGCGACGGGGTCGGCGGGCGGGCGATGCGGGCCCGAAGGGCACGCGAGTCCCGACCCCGACCCCGCCGCAAGGCGCCCTCTTCCACGCAAGAGGGCCGCCCCGGAAGGCGGCCCCGTCACGGTCGATGCGGAGCTGGGACTCTGCGCCCCGCGCAGCTCAGAGCGCCGGAGCCAGGCCCTTCTCCTCCAGCGCCGCCCAGACCGCCTCGTCGCGGCCATAGATGTCCTCGCGGAACTGGGCCTCGCCCGCCTCGTCCACCCAGGCGGTGCGGTAGGTCAGGTTCACCCGCACCGGCTCCTCGAGGTTCACCCAGCGCTCGCGCCCGGACTCGAGCAGCGAGTGGAACGCCGCCTGCGGGTCGTCGTACTGCGGCGCCAGCAGGATGTAGGCCAGGTCGAACGGGTTCTCGACCCGCACGCAGCCGTGCGAGAAGGCCCGCGCGTCGCGCCGGAACAGGCTCTTGGAGGGCGTGTCGTGCAGGTAGATCGAGAACTGGTTGGGGAACATGAACTTCACCTTCCCCAGCGCGTTGTGATCCCCCGGCGCCTGCTTCACCCGGTAGGGGAAGTAGCCCTTCGAGTACTGCTCCCAGTCATGCATCGCCGGATCGGCCGGCACCGGGCCGCCGTCGGTGGCGATCAGCTGCATGTTCTGCTTGGCGAGGTAGTCGGGATCCTTGCGCAGCGCCGGCAGGATCTCGTTGGTGGCGATCGAGCGGGGCACGTTCCACGACGGGTTGATCACCATGTGGTCCATCATGTCGATGAACTCGGGCGTGCGGTGGCGACGCTGGCCGACGACCACCCGGGTCTCGTGGATCAGCCTGCCGTCCTCGTAGAGGCGCATGCGGAAGTCGGGCTGGTTGACCACGATGTACTTGCGCCCCAGCTCGGCGTCCGCGGCCCAGCGCATCCGCTCGAGGTTCACCGCCACCTGGCGGATACGGAAGCCGACGTCCGCGCCGAGCGCCGCGAAGGTCCGCGCGCCGGCGATGCCGTCGTCGTTCAGCCCGTGGCGACGCTGGAAGCCCTTCACCGCCTGCTCGAGGCCTGCATCGAACAGCTCGGGGCGCGCGGCGGGGGCGGGCGCGTGCTCGCCCAGCTCCGCGAGACGCGCGCGCAGCTGCACGACCCGCGGCCCGGCGTCGTCGATCCGCAGCGTGCCGCCCTCCGAGAGCGTGGCGCGCCAGCCGCCGGCCGCGGCCTCCTTCTGCAGGCGCGCATAGACCGCGCGCAGCTTGTCGTAGCCCGGATCGTGCGGGGCCAGCCCGTCCAGCCAGACGCCGAGGTCCGGCGCGGCCGAGGCGCCGGCCAGGATCGCCAGCGGCTCGGGCCGCTCGGGGAACACGTGGATCTCGCTGTCGACGCGGCTGGGCTTCAGGGCGCCCGCCTCCATGTCGCCGGCATAGCGCAGCAGGGCGCGGGTCAGGTCGAGCTCCAGCTGGGCCACGTCCTCGGGCCGCCCCTGGCTGTCGATCGCGCCCTGCGCGCGGGCCCGCAGCGCGGCGGGCGAATAGGCGGCGGCGGGCAGCGCGTGGCTCTCGGCCGCGTCCAGACGCGCGAGCAGCGCCTGCGCGTCCATCGAGCCGCCGGCGACGCCCCAGGCCGGACGCCCCTGTCGCGCCTGGTACCAGGCCAGCACGTCGCCCTCGCCCGCGGCGGCGCGAAGGATCGCGGCCTGCAGCGGCATGACGGGAGAGGTGGCCTGGGGGGAGCTGGACGGGGAGGCGGCCGGGGCGCCTGCTGGCGCGGCTGCGGCCGGGGCCGTCGAAAGGCCCGCGGTCTGCGCGGCGGCGGGGCCGACGGCGAGCGCCGACGCGCCCGAGGCGAGCCCGCCCAGCGCGATTGCGGCGGCAATGTGGAACTTGAACGACATAGTGGCGCCTCTGACACAGGGATCCGCTTTCCCGGATCATAGCGCGAACGTCGGGGTCGGACGAGGCGGCGGCCGCGTCCTGGGTCTCGCGCCGCCGGGGGCGTGTGAAATTCGCCGCAGATACAGGGGGGCATGAGGCCGCCCACGCCAAGGCTCGGCGCGGCATCCCACTGCGCGGCGCCATGCCCGGGCGGCAGGCAGACGGCGGCCTTCCCCGCCGACCGTGTCGCGAAAGCGGGCGCCGGCCGCGTTACCCGCTGCGAATCTGCAACTTTTTCCCGCGCCCTGTTTGTGTCATAGTCCGCTCGTCCACCAAAAACCGCCGAGGAACATCGGCAAGGACGAACGAGGCGACAGACAGTGAAACCGACCGATTTCGGGCGTATGTCCCGTCGGGCAGCTCTTGTAGGGCTGGCAGGCGGGCTCGTCGCGGCGGGCATGGGCGGGCAGGCCCTCGCAGCGCCGTCACTCAACACCGGCAAGGGCGCGTTCCGACGCATCCGGTTCGTCAATTCGCGGCTGCAGGAGCGGCTCGATGCGGTGTACTGGATCGACGGCGAGTATGTGCCGGAGGCTCTCCAGGAAATCAGCGGCATCCTTCGGGACTGGCGCGCCGACCTGGTGAAACCTTACCACGAGCGCGCGCTCGACGTGCTGGCTGCGGCCCACCGCAAGCTGGACGTGAGCGAGCCGTTCGAGGTGGTCTCCGGCTACCGCTCGCCGCAGACCAACGCGGCGATGCGCCAGCGCTCCTCGGGCGTTGCGCGCAACAGCTACCACACCCGGGCGATGGCCGTGGACGTGAAGCTGAAGGGCCGCTCGGTCCGCCAGATCGCCGGCGCGGCCGAGAGCCTCGGCGCCGGCGGCGTGGGGCGCTACTCGCGGTCCAGCTTCGTGCACATGGACTGCGGTCCGGTGCGCACCTGGGGCGCCTGAGCCGCAGGCTCCGCCCCGGCCGGGAGATCAAGGGTCGGCGCCTGCCGGGCGCAGGCCGATGCCACGCGCGGATCGGCCGGGCCCCGAGCCCGGCCGTCGCCCTTCCGAGCGGGCGCCTTTGACGGGCGCGATGCCCGCAACGGTCTCCTCGTCCAGTCGCAGCCTTTGCCAGCGATCCGGACGCAGCTTTTGCGTGCGCCCCGGCTCGCCCTTCCCGCATGACGCCGAGCTTGCCCGGAGCCCGAGGGCCCGAGGCGTGCCCGCGCGATGACGCCGGCCGCGTCGGCGCGCCCGGGTCCTGCGGCCTCGTCTGTCGAGCCCTCGCCGAGCCGTCATGCTTTGGGTGCGGAGCGCCCGTTGCACAAGTGTTCCGGACCGCGGCAGCCCCCCCGAGCAGACGAAGGCCCCCAACAGCAGGCCGGGAAGCGGCCCGCCCCTCCAGCCGGCCTCGCGACGGGCGGCCGCGTCCACGACGCTCGCGGGCCCCCGATCGCGTGCGGCGGAGGCCCCGGGTCAAGCCCGGGGCACGGCTTCGACGGCGGACGGGAAACGCAGGGCGGCGACGTAGGCGACGCGGTGTCAGGCCGGGGAGAGGCGGGGGCGACGGGCGGGCGGGCCAAGGCCCCTCCTCCCGGCGCGGGTCAGTAGGCGGGGGGCGGACAGGGGGCGCCGGGGTCGAAGACGCCCAGCAGGCCGGCGAACAGGATCTCCTCGACCCGCTCGGGCGGGATCTCGTCGCCCTGCCCCCGGCGGATGAACTCGCCCGAGAGCCCCGAGGCCCGCAGCGCCGTGAAGTCCACCGTCAGCGTGGGCATCGGCTCGGTCCCGTGGCGCAGCAGGGCCCGGCCGGGCATGTCGTCGAGATGCACGGGCCAGGTGCTCGCCGCCACGCCGGTGCAGCGGGCGACGCTGTCGCGGAAGCGGCGGCGGATCTCGAAGGGCTCCATCCCCGCGGCGGCGTCGGGATCGGTGCGCGCGGCCAGAGCCTCG
>CAXGVP010000466.1:0-3828 GCA_964013055.1 uncultured Albimonas sp. | reverse complement strand
CCGAGGCCGCGGTCCACTTCGTGGTCGGCGTCGCCAAGGACGCCGCCCAGACCACCGCCGACGCGATCAAGTCCGGCGCCCAGGCCGTCGGCGACGTGCTGGAGGACGCGATCGAGCTCGGCAAGGCCGGGCTGGAGGCGGTGTGGAACAAGGCCTCCGAGTGGCTGGAGAGCGCCCGCGAGGCCGCCGCCGACGCGCTGGAGAAGGCCCGCGACGCGGCCGCCGGCGCGCTGGAGGATTTCCGCGACGCGGCCGAGGCGGCGCTGGACGCCGCCATCGAGAGCGTGAAGGCCATCGTGCGCAAGGCTGGCATCGTCATCGAGGGCGACGGCAACGACAACGACCTGGCCGGGGGCGGCATCGCCAGCTTCATCTACGGCAAGGGCGGCGACGACAACATCTACAACCTCGGCGGCTACGTCGAGGCGCATGGCGACGCCGGCCACGACGACATCCGGGTGGACGGGATCTCGGCCAAGCTCTTCGGCGGCGACGGCAACGACGTGATGCAGTCGAACGCGGGCCTCGCGGACGTCTTCGGCGGCGAGGGGCGCGACCGGATCAAGGGCTTCGGCGCGGTCAACATCCTGCGCGGCGAGAAGGACAACGACACCCTCGTCGCGACCGGCGGGGACAACAAGCTCTATGGCGGCGACGGCGGCGACTCGATGACCGGGCGCGGCGGGCGCAACCTGATGAAGGGCGACGCCGGCAAGGACACGCTGAAGGCCTACGGCGCCTGGAACGACGTCGACGGCGGGTCCGACGACGACACGCTGCGCGGCTTCGGCGCCTACAACAACCTCAACGGCGGCTCGGGCGACGACTCGATCTTCGGGTTGGGCGCCGAGAACGCCCTGATCGGCGGCGGCGGCGACGACCGCATCTTCGCCATCGGCGCGGTGTCCTCGGCCTGGGGCGGGAGCGGCGACGACCGCATCACCGCCAAGGGCGGCGTCAACGACCTGCGCGGCGAGGCCGGCGACGACGTGCTGATCGGCACGGGAGGGGTGAACATCATCCAGGGCGGCTCGGGCGACGACAAGCTGATGGCCAAGGGCGGCTGGAACCGGATGTGGGGCGACGACGGCGACGACCTGCTGCTCGCCCTCGGCGCGGTGAACGAGCAGTACGGCGGCGCGGGCGACGACCGCATGGCCGCGCTCGGCCAGGCCAACATCCAGTTCGGCGGCGAGGGCGCGGACGTGCTCGCGGTCTACGGGACCAGGCTGAACTTCCAGAGCGGCGAGGCCGGGAACGACGTTCTCTTCGCCGCGGGCCTGCTCAACATCCAGCTCGGCGGGGCGGGCGCGGACTGGCTGATCGCCATCGGCGGCGTGAACATCCAGCACGGCGGCGACGGCGACGACGTGCTGGTCGCCGTCGGCGGCGCCAACGTGCAGATCGGGGGCGACGGCTCGGACTGGATGGTGGGCGGCGGCAAGGGCACGGCCCAGTTCGGCGACCACCTGTGGTCCTCGATCCCCGACGACGCCAAAGTCGGCGACGCGAACTTCGGCGAGGAGCGCAAGAAGCTCGACGCCAGGGTCGACTACGACGGCGGCGGCGACAACGTGATGATCGGCGGCGGCAAGGCCAATTTCCAGTTCGGCGGCGATGGCGACGACGTGCTGCTGGGCGGCGGCGTGGGCAACCTGCAGTTCGCGGGCGGCGGCGACGACAAGGTGGTCGGCTACGGCAAGGCCCTGGTGCAGAGCGGCGGCGACGGCGACGACGTGATGGCGGGCCTGGGCATGCTCGGCCTGCAGATGGGCGGCGAGGGGGACGACGTCCTCTTCGGCGTCGCCCGCGGCGAGAAGGCCGGCGCCCAGGTGCAATGGGGCGGCGAGGGCGACGACCTCGTGATCGGCTTCGGCCTGCAGAAGGGCAAGAACCCGCTGCAGAAATTCAAGGACTACGTCAAGGATGCCAAGCAGCTGCGCAAGATCGTCGACACCAAGTTCGGCGGCGACATCGACAGCGACAAGAAGGCCGCCGAGATGGCCTCGGACTTCGGCCAGGAGAAGCTGAAGAAGAAGCTGCTCAAGGCCATCCCCTCGGTCAACGTGCAGATCGCCGACGACGGCGACGACGTGCTGGTGGCCGGCGGAGAGCTGGGCGTGCAGTCCGGCGGCGCGGGCGACGACATCTTCCTGGGCGGGGGCGCCTACAACCTGTCGATGGCCGGCATCGGCGCCGACCTGATGCTGACCGATGCGGCGGGGCTGAACATCTACCATGGCGGCGCGGGCGACGACTGGATCATCGACACCTCGATCTTCGTCAACTACATCGCCGGCTCGTTCCTGCCGGTGAAGCAGATCGCGGCGGTGGCGGCGTGGATCGACGACGCGCTCGACCCGATCGAGGCGGTGGTCGACACGATCACCGACATCCAGGAGATCCTGGAGCGCTTCGATCCGCTGAAATACGTCGAATCCGCGCTCGCCCCCACGCTGGGCAAGCTGAAGTCCGCCTTCGACATCTCCACGAACCAGTTCATGGGCGGCGACGGCGACGACGTGATCGGCGCGGGCGACACCGGCGGCGACCTGGTCGGCGGCGCAGGCGACGACACCTACCTGTTCACCTTCGGCTCGCGCGGGGAGCATGACATCGACGAGGCCGGCTTCGACGCCGCCCGCGACTGGGCCGGGCGCACCCGCTCGGACGAGGCCGCGGACGAGGCGGCCGCCAACGCCGCGGCCAGCGCCGCCGGCGGCGCGGACGTGATCGAGCTGCGCGGCTTCGGGGGCCTGGTCGACATCTCCGCCGACAACCTCGCCTTCGCAGGCCTGGGCGGCACGGACCTGGTGATCGGCCTGCGCACCGCGGGGGGCACGACGCTGGACTTCGCCGGCTCGATCCGGGTGAAGAACATGGACGACGCCGCCACCCGGGTGGAGACGCTGCGCATCGTCACTTCCGACGGCTCGGTCGACTACGACATCGGCCAGGCCTGGGAGGACGGCGAGCTCAACCAGATCTCCTGGAACTCGGAATCCGCGCAGGGCTTCAAGCAGCTGCTGAAGGGCGAGTGGCCCGACGCCTGGACCGACGACTCGGTCGACCTCTCCCCCTACCTGCTGCGCGAGGCCGCGACCCGCGGCACGCAGGACCTGTTCGACGACCGCATCGAGGGCTGGCTCGACCAGGTGCAGACCGCCTTCGAGCATATTCCCGGCGCGAAGAACGCCTTCAGGAACGCCGAGGAGATGGCCGGCGACATCATCGCCTTCGCCGAGGACGCCCCCGACGAGATGCCCGGCTGGGCCTGAGCCCCGCCGCGCAACCGCCGCGCCTCCGCCGGCCGGGCGCCCCTGCGGACGCCCGACCGCGATCAGGCCCGCGCCGCGATCACTCGGCCAGGCCGACGTAGGTCAGCGAGAACATCTCCACCGCCAGCGAGGCGCCGACCCCGTCCGAGGTCGAGACCGACAGCGGCTGCAGGGCGAAGGACTTGTCGAAGCCCCCCAGCAGGGCGTTCGCGCCCACGCCCTTGCCCACGGCCACATCCGCGCCGACGCCGAAATAATCGCCCTCCATCGCCGAGACCTCGGCGTCGATCGAGGGCGCGAGCACCGCCCACTTCAGCGTCTCCTCGGCCTTGATGGTCAGGTCGGCGCCCAGCTTGCCCATCTCGGCGGTCAGCTCCTCGGGCGGGCGGTCGTCGGCATGCTCGAACACGCAGTCGAAGCGGGTCGAGGAGACGATGATCAGGTTGGTCTTGTCGGCCAGCGTGCAGGTGAGCATGCCGAACTCGACCCGCACCTCGTTGTCCTGGGCGGCGGCCGGAGCGGCGACGGACCCGGCGGCGAGCACCATCTC
>CAXGVP010000465.1:0-3829 GCA_964013055.1 uncultured Albimonas sp. | reverse complement strand
GGCGGGGGGAGAGGCCCCGGGTCGAGCCCGGGGCGCGCGCCCGGTCGGGGCAGGAGGCGGGACCTCCCGCCCCGGCCTGGCCTCAGCCGTCGATCTTCACGTCGGTGAAGATGGGATGCAGGAACGGGCCGACCTTGAAGCCCGAGACCTCGGGCCGCACGGCGAACACCCACTCCCAGCCCGGGGAATACAGGCCGATGTGGACCGCGTTCTCCATCAGGTACTTGATGACCGCCTGCACCTTCTCCAGCCGCGCTTCCGGCTCGATGGTGGTGCGGGTCTCCTCCAGCATCGCGTCCAGCTCCGGCGTCGAGAAGCCCGAGTAGGCGCCGGGCGAGTGCCACAGCTGGTAGAGGATGTCCGGGTCGTACCAGGACCAGGTCATCATGTCGAAAGTGCCGGGGGAGGGATCGTCCGGGCTCTCGTTCTGCTCCTTCACCCGGGCGTTCATGGTGCCGATGTCCATGATCTCGATCCCGGCCTTGATGCCGACCTGGGCGAGCTGGGCCTGGAAGATCTCGGCCAGCTTGTGCCGGTTGCCGCCCGTCCACACGAACATCGTGGTCTCCAGCGGGTTGGAGCTGTCGTAGCCCATCTCCGCCAGCAGCTCCTGCGCCTTCTCGGGGTCGTAGGGATAGCCGTACTGCTTGCAGAAGTCCTGGTCGTTGCCGAAGACGCCGCGCGCGACCGGGCACCATTCGCGGTTGGTCAGGCCGCCGTAGATGATGTCGATCGCCATCTGCGGGTCGGTCGCGTAGGCCACCGCCTGGCGCGCGCGGATGTCGTCGAACGGCGGGCGGGAGGTGGTGAACTCCCAGAACACGTCCTGGCCGGTGTTCTCGGCCACCATGATCTCGAGCTCGCCCGCCTCCTGGATGGCGGCGACGTCGTCGAAGGGCGGCTCGGCGATGTGCACCTCGCCGGTGGTCAGGGCGGCGAGCCGGGTCTGCGCCTCGGGCACGGTGCGGATGATGAGGCGGTCGACATAGGGCGCGCCGGGGTTCTCGACCGGGTCGCCGCGGTTCACGAAGTCGGGGTTCTTCTCCAGCGTGACCTGGTCGCCCTTCACCCACTCCACCAGCTTGAACGGGCCGGTGCCGATGGCGGTGGACGAACCGAAGGTCCCGGCCGTGTTGGTGTCGCAGACCATGGAACTGAAGCTGTCGGCCAGGAACGGGATGAAGGCCCCGAACTTCGACGACATAGTCACCGTGAAGCTCAGCGGATCGACCACCGTCACCTCGGTGATCGGCCCCCAGGAGGTCTTGGTCAGCGAGGGGCTGTCCCCGAAGGCCCGGTCGATGGTGAACTTCACGTCCTCGGCGGTGAAATCCGAGCCGTCATGGCACTTGATCCCCTCGGCGAGCTTGAACGTGTAGGTCAGCCCGTCGTCCGAGACCTCCCAGCTCTCGGCCATGTTCGGCCCGGGGGTCCCCTCCATGTCGAAGGCGAGCAGCGTGTCGTAGATCTGGTCCCAGACCTGCATCGACAGGGTCGAGGTCGCGCGATGCGGATCGAGCGAGTCCGCGTCCCCGTAGCGCGCCCAGACCAGATCCGCGGCCTGCGCCGCGCCCCCTGCGGCGAGGGCGGCGGCCATGACGCCCCCCCTCAAACCGGCCTTGATCGACATCATCGTCTCCCTCCGTCTCGCCCCCGCGCCGGCTGCGGCGCGCACATGATGGCGAAAGCCTGAGGGAGTTTACGGAGACGGCAAGAGTTTTTTCGTTTCTGGATTTTTCTTTTCCAGAAACGAATCTTTTTGCAATGCAGCACCGGAGAAACGAGTCGGTCGTGAAACGGTGGCGACCTATTGAGGAACCTCCGATGAACCGCCCCACTCGGCATGGATCTCCTCGATCGCGCGGAGGCGGTCGGCGGCCTCGCCCCCGATTCGTCCCGCCAGCGAGGCGCAGAGGTAGTTGAGCAGGCTGACCGTGGCGGTCATCGAGTCGAAGATCGTGGGCCCGTGCGCCCGGCTGCGCAGCACCACCGAGGCGTGCGTCAGGTCCCCCGCCGCCGGCGCGTCGACCACCAGGATCACCTTCGCCCCCGCCCGCCCGGCCGAGCCGACCACGTTGCGCAGGGCCTGCGTGCGCCGCCCCACCCCCAGCGCCAGCACCGTGTCCGCGGCGGAGATCGAGGCCAGCTCCTCGGGCACCGGAAACCCGCCGATGGGGATCATGCGGATGTCGGGGCGCAGCTTGATCAGCAGCGCGCGGGCGAAATGGGCGAGCGCATAGTCGTCGCCGAACCCCACCACCCACAGCTTTTCGCCCTCGCGCAGCAGGCGCACCGCATGGGCGATGTCGTCGGCGCGCAGCAGCTCGAAGGTGCGCACCAGGTGCTTCACCTCCGCCTCCAGGTAGGCCGAGGGGCTGGGGGCGACGCTGGCCTCCGCAGGCGTCGCGGGGGCGGGGACCTGGGCGCCCTCGCGCGCCTCGCGCTGGGCGGCCTTGTAGCCGACATAGCCCAATCGCCGGAACAGCCGCGCGGCGGTGGCCTTGGAGACGCCGGCCCGCTCGGCCAGCGCGCCGGCGTTCTCGTGGCGCAGGACGCCCAGGTCCTCGAGCAGCAGGTCCGCCAGCCGCCGCTCGCCGCGGGGCATGTCGTCATAGGCGGCCAGGATGCGCTGGCCGATGGGCTCCGCGGTCATCTCGTTCCCTCCAGGCGTCGGGGGATCATAGGCCGATGAACGGGGGCGGAGGAAAGCGGGAACCGACGGCGCCCGCGCGGCCGCAACCGCGAGTTGACAGCTGTCAACTCGGCGGCCGGGCCGGGGCCGGGCGGTCACTCGGGAACCGACAGCCCCTCGGGCACGGAGGGCTGCAGCCGCCCGCCGATGCGGATCGGGTGGACGCGCTTCGCGAGGCCGGTCTTGTCCTCGGTCTCGACATAGACGCCGCAGATCGTGGCGGGGCCGAGCGCGGGCTGGAAGCGGCCCTTGGCCATGCCGGTGACGAAGCGGCGGATCGGCTCGTCGGCCTGCATGCCGATCACCGAGTCGTAGTCGCCGCACATCCCCGCGTCCGACAGGTAGGCCGTGCCGCGGTTCAGGATCATCGCGTCCGAGGTCGGGACATGGGTGTGCGTGCCCACCACCAGGCTGGCGCGGCCGTCGACGATCCGGCCCATGGCCATCTTCTCGGACGTCGCTTCGGCGTGGAAGTCGAGGATCGTGGCCTGCACGGCGCCGCCCAGCGGCGCGGTCTTCAGCGCCGCGTCGACCATCGGCACGGGATCGTCGTAGGGGCGCGACATGAACACCCGCCCCAGCGCCTGCACCACCTGCACGCGCCGGCCGCGGGTCGCCTCGAACACCTTGGCGCCCTGCCCCGGCGCGGCCTTGGAGAAGTTCAGCGGCCGCAGGATCCGCGCGTCCGAACCGATGTAGGAGATCATGTCCTTCTGGTCGAAGGCATGGTCGCCCAGCGTGATGCAGTCGGCGCCGGCGGCGAAGATCTCGGCGGCGATGGCGCCGGTGCAGCCCATGCCGGAGGCCGAGTTCTCGGCATTGACCACCACGAAGTCGAGCTTCCAGGCCTCGCGCAGCTTCGGCAGCTGTTCGATGACCGCGGTGCGGCCGGCCCGTCCCATCACGTCGCCCAGGAAAAGCAGTTTCATGCCTCCCCTCTAGACCGTTCCGCCCGGCGGCGCCAGACGGGCGCGGCCCTCACAGGCGGCGGGCCGCGGGAGGCCCCGGGTCAGGCCCGGGGCGCCCTTGGGGTGGGCGCGGCGCCCGGAGGGGCGAGGCGCGACGCCAAGGGTGGGCGTCGCGAGGCCCCGGGTCAGGCCCGGGGCGCCCTTGGGGTGGGCGCGGCGCCCGGAGGGG
>CAXGVP010000464.1:0-3839 GCA_964013055.1 uncultured Albimonas sp. | reverse complement strand
GACCCCGCAGCCCTTTAGCCCCGGGCCGCTGTGGTTTGGGCTCCGGCTGGGAAAGGTCCAGTGCTCGGCGGGGCTGGCCGCGGCGCTGTGGCGCTCGGCCGGCTGGCAGAACGCCACGCGCGAGCTGATGGGCATGCCCCCGGTCGAGAGCATGTTCCACGTCCGCACCCTGCTCGCCGCCGCAGCCCTCGCCGCGGCGCTGCTGGGGCTGGGGGCGCTGCTGGCCTGGGGGCTGAAGGCGGCGGCGCGCGCGCCGCTCAGGGTCTCGCAGCGGCGCGCGGCCTCGGCGGCGGGGGTGGCGGTCTTCGTGGCGCTGCTCGTCGCGGCGGTCGACGGCACGCTGGTGCGCGGCGCGATCACCGTCGTCGACCGGCTGCAGGCCGCCGTCGACGTCGCCGACCCGCCCGGCGCTCAGCCCCCGGACGTGCCCGAGCGCTCCGCGGGCCCCGGCTCGCGGATCGCCTGGGACGATCTCGGCCGCGCCGGCAAGCGCTTCGTCCACGAGGGCCCGCGCGCCGTCGACATCGCGGCCGCCACCGGCCGTCCCGCGAAGCAGCCGATCCGCGCCTACGTCGGCCTGCGCGCCGCCGACGACGTCGAGGCGCAGGCCCGCCTCGCCCTGGCCGAGCTGGAGCGCGCCGGCGGGTTCGAGCGCAAGATCCTCGTGGTCGCCACCCCCACCGGCACCGGCTGGCTGCAGAACGAGGCGATCGCGCCGCTGGAATACATGCACGACGGCGATACGGCCGTGATCGGCGTCCAGTATTCCTACCTGCAGAGCCCGCTGTCGCTGATCCTCGAGCCCGGCCTCGCCCAGGCCTCGGCCCGCGCGGTCTTCGCCGCGATCCACGACCGCTGGCGCGAGCTGCCCGCGGCCTCGCGCCCGCGGCTCTACGTCTTCGGGCTCAGCCTGGGCTCGCTGGGGTCGGAGGCCTCGCTGCCGCTCAACGCCTGGATCCGCGACCCGATCCAGGGGGCGTTGTGGGCGGGGCCCACCTTCCGCAACCCGTTCTGGCGCCAGATCCGCCGCGAGCGGGAGCCCGGCTCCCCCGACTGGCGGCCGGTGTTCGAGGACGGCGCGCTGGTGCGGGTGCTGGGGCCGTCGCGTCCCGGGGCGGCCTACGGGGGGACCTGGGGGCCGATCCGCATCGTGTTCATGGCCAACCCCTCGGACGCGATCAGCTTCTTCGAGGAGTCGATGTGGTGGCGCGAGCCGGACTGGATGAAGCCGCCGCGGGGCGGGGACGTCTCGCCGCTGTTCGCCTGGCGGCCGCTGACCAGCTTCCTGGTGACGGCGGCGGACATGCTGTCGGCCGCGAACGCGCCCCCGGGCCACGGCCACGACTATGCCGCGCGCGACTATGCCGACGCCTGGGCCGCGGTCACCGCGCGCGAGGGGTGGACGACGCTCGACAGCGCCCGCATCGCGACGTTGATCGCGGCGACCGGTCCCGACGTCGATCCCTGAGCGGGCCGCCCCCGCCCCGGAACGGAAACGGGCGGCGCCTTTCGGCGCCGCCCGTCGCGGTCGGGACGCGAGGCGAGGGGCCTCGCCTCTCGGGCCTCACATGTTGGGATAGTTCGGGCCGTCGCCGCCCTGGGGCGTGGTCCAGTTGATGTTCTGCGGCGGATCCTTGATGTCGCAGGTCTTGCAGTGCACGCAGTTCTGGAAGTTGATCACGAACCGCGGGTTCGAGCCGTCGTCGTCCGTCACCACCTCGTAGACCCCGGCCGGGCAGTAGCGCTGCGAGGGCTCTGCGAACTTGGGCAGGGTCCAGCCGATCGGGATCTCGGGATCCTTCAGCTTCAGGTGGCAGGGCTGGTTCTCCTCGTGATTGGTGTTCGCGAAGGAGACGTTGGTCAGCCGGTCGAAGCTCAGCTTGCCGTCGGGCCGGGGATACTCGATCGGCTTGTAGTGGCGGGCGCGGCGGGTGGACTCGGCGTCCGACTTGCCGTGGCCCAACGTGCCCATCAGCGTGCCGCCGAAGAGCGACGAGAACCACATGTCGACGCCGCCGAGCGCGAGGCCGCCCATGAGGCCGTACTTCGACCACAGCGGCTTCACGTTGCGCACGGGCTTCAGGTCGGCCGCGATCGGGCCGGTGCGCACGTCCTCCTCGTAGGCGGAGACCTCGTCGCCCTGGCGGCCCTCGCCGATGGCGGCGAAGACGGCCTCGGCCGCGGCCTTGCCGGACAGCATGGCGTTATGGTTGCCCTTGATGCGGGGCACGTTGACCATGCCCGCCGAGCAGCCCAGCAGCGCGCCGCCCGGGAAGGTCAGCTTGGGCATCGACTGCCAGCCGCCCTCGGTGATGGCCCGCGCGCCGTAGGCGACGCGCTTGCCTCCCTCGAGCAGTTCGGCCACCTCGGGGTGATGCTTGAGGCGCTGGAACTCCTGGTAGGGGCGCAGGTAGGGGTTCTGGTAGTTCAGGTGAACCACGAAGCCGATGAAGATCTGGTTGTTCTCGGCGTGGTAGATGAACGACCCGCCGCCCGCATTCGAGCCCAGCGGCCACCCCATGGTGTGGGTGACCGTGCCCTCCTTGTGCTTGGCGGGGTCGATCTCCCAGATCTCCTTCATGCCGAGGCCGTATTTCTGCGGCTCCTTGCCGTCTGAGAGGCCGTACTTGTTGATCGCGACCTTCGAGAGGCTGCCGCGCACGCCCTCGGCCAGCAGCACGTACTTGCCGCGCAGCTCCATGCCCGGCTCGTAGCCGTCGCCGGGGGTGCCGTCGGGGTTCTTGCCGAACTCGCCCGCGACCACGCCGACCACTTCGTCGTTGTCGCCGTAGACCAGCTCCGAGCAGGACATGCCGGGGAAGATCTCGACGCCCAGCTCCTCGGCCTGCTCGGCCATCCAGCGGCAGACGTTGCCCATCGAGACGATGTAGTTGCCGTGGTTGTTCATCAGCGGCGGCATCGGGAAGTTGGGGATCTTCACGTCGCCGTGCTCGCCCAGCAGCAGGAAGCGGTCGTCCTTCACCGGGGTGTTGAGCGGCGCGCCCTTGGCCTTCCAGTCGGGGATCAGCGCGTCCAGCCCGCACGGATCCAGAACCGCGCCCGAGAGGATATGCGCGCCGACCTCGGAGCCTTTCTCGAGCACCACGACGTTCAGGTCGTCTCCGCCCAGCTGCTTGAGCCGGATCGCGGCGCTGAGGCCGGCAGGCCCCGCGCCGACGATGACGACGTCGACGTCCATGGTTTCGCGTTCGATCTGGCTCATGTCTGGCTACCTCGTCTCGTGGCTCGTGCGCGGAGGCCGGGCCGCCGAAGGGCGGGGGTCCGCCGCCCGGCCCCGCCGGCGGATCGGCGGGAGCGGACGCAATTCTCGGGCTCCCCGGCGGGGGCCGGGGCAGGGTCGTCTTCGGGGTTAATGACCGCTCGGCAAGTCGTCAACAGCCTGCCGAGGGGCCAGCGCGCCCGTGACGCAACGGTGGGGCGAAGGGGCGCGGAGTCCAGCCCCGCGCGCGCCCCGGCGCGGCGGGCGCCGCGACCGCGACCCCGCTTCCGCCGCCCCCCGCGGCCGGGTTAGGAAGGGGCATGGAGAACGACGCGGACATCGGTGCGGGCGGCGGGGCGGGCTGGCCTGCGGGCGCGGGCGCAGGCGGCCCGCTGTGGCAGGGCGCGGGGCGCGAGGCGCTGCTCGCCGCGCTGGCCTTCCAGCTCGAGTGCGGGGCCGACGAACCCCTGTCCGAGACCCCCTGCGACCGCTTCGCCGAGAGCGCCGCCGAGGCCGCCGCGCGGGCCGAGCGGGCGGCGCGCGACGGCGACGGGCGCGCGGGCGGCGACGCCGCGCCGGGCGGGGCGCCGCGCTCCCGCCCACCCACCCCGCGCGGCGC
>CAXGVP010000463.1:0-3859 GCA_964013055.1 uncultured Albimonas sp. | reverse complement strand
CAAGCCCGCGCAAGCGCGGGTCGCTGCGCGATCCTTGACCCCTCCCGGCGAGTCGCTCTTTACGGCATCAGCGAGAGACGGCTCCGGAGAACAGGCGCTTTGCGAGGCATGGCCGGCGTCGCGCCGGGGCGCGGGGGGTGGGCGGAGTCGACGGCCGTCAACCCTGCAGCCGGCAGGAGAGGGGCGCTCAGCGGGCGGAGGCGGGCTTGCGGGGCTTCTTGGCCTTGGCGGGCTTGAACGGGGCCATGCCGGCGCGGGCCAGCGCGTCGGCGCGCTCGTTCTCCTCGTGGCCGGCGTGGCCCTTCACCCATTTCCAGGTGACCGAATGGCGGGCCTGGGCGGCGTCGAGGCGCCGCCACAGGTCCTCGTTCTTCACCGGGGACTTCGAGGCCGTCTTCCAGCCGTTGCGCTTCCAGCCGTGGATCCAGCCGGTGACGCCGCCCTTCACGTAGTTGGAGTCGGTGACCACCGTGATCTCGGTGGGGCGGCCCAGCGTCTCCAGCGCCGAGATCGCGGCCATCAGCTCCATGCGGTTGTTGGTGGTGTCGGGCTCGCCGCCCGAGAGCTCGCGCTCGCGCACCACCTCGCCGTCCTGCATCGCGACCAGCAGCGCGCCCCAGCCGCCGGGGCCGGGGTTCCCGGAGCAGGCGCCGTCGGTATAGGCGAAGAACTCGGCCATGATCAGCGCTCCGCCAGGGCGAGGCGCAGGCCGAGGCCGGCGAAACAGGCGGCGAAGGCGCGGCGCATCCAGCGCATCGCCCGCTCGGAGGCCAGGATCCAGTCGCGGGCGGAGGCGGCGAAGAACCCGTAGACCGCGAAGACCGCCGCCGTCAGGGCGGTGAAGACCAGCCCGAGGATCGCCATCTGCGCCGTCGCGCCGGGGCCGGGTTGGACGAACTGCGGCAGGAAGGCCGCGAAGAAGATCGCGAGCTTGGGGTTGAGCAGGTTGATCAGCACCGCGCGCGTCGCGATGCGGCGCAGGCCGGTCTCGGAGACCGCGGCGGGGGCGGCGGGACCGCCGCTTTCACGCAGGGTCGCCCAGGCCATCCACAGCAGGAACACGACGCCCGCGATCTTCACGCCCTGGAACAGCACCGCGGACGCATGGAGGATCGCCGCCAGCCCCGCCAGCGCGGCGGCCATGTGGAAGAGCACCGCGAAGGTGCAGCCCGCCACCGCCGCCATCGCGGCGGCGCGCCCGCGGGTCAGGCCGCAGGACAGGGTGTAGATGGCGCCGGTCCCGGGGATCATCACCACGACCAGCGCGGTCAGCAGGAATTCGGGCGTGATCATGCGGGCTCTCCGGAGCGGCGGGCGAAGACGGCGAGGATGCCGGTCTCCTCGCCGTCGCGGCCCACGCTGCGGGAGCCGGCGACGGAGAGGACCTCGAACCCCGCCTGCGCCAGCAGGGCGCGCAGCGCGGGTTCGCGGATGTAGGAATAGCGGCGGCCGAGGCGGTCGCGGGCTTCGCCCTCGCCCTCCTTCAGGCCGAGGAACATCAGGCCCCCGGGGCGCAGGGCGCGCGCGACGCGGCCGAGCACGTCGGGCCAGGTCGCCAGCGGCGCATGCAGGAGCGAGAAGCTGATCCAGGCGCCGTCGCAGGCGGCGGTCTCGTCCAGCGTCTCGAAGCGCCCGACCTCGGCCGGGACGCCGCGGGCGCGGGCCTGGGCGACGAGACCGGCCGAGGCGTCGATCGCGCGCACCGAAAACCCGGCCGCCATCATCGCCGCCGAGGCATGGCCCGCGCCGCAGCCGAGGTCGAGGATCCGTCCCCCCGCAGGCGCCGCGGCCAGGAACCGCGCGAGGGCGCCCTCCTCGCCGCCATTGAACGGGGCGGACCAGGCGTCATAGTCGGCCGCGTTGGCGTCGTACCAGGCGAGGGTGGCGTGGTCCCCGGTGTCTTCGCCGGCGTCGTCGGTTCCGGCGGCCGCGTCGCGGGCGGGGGGGTGCCTGCCGGGGACGGCCGCGGCCTCGGGCCCGCTCACGCTGCGTCGCCGGCGGGCTGGCGCAGGATGCGCGGGGGCTTGAATTCGACGCGCTCGACGGCGGTCTCGACCAGCTCGACGGTGACCGAGTGGCGGGCGCGGAAGGCGTCGATCACCTCCTCGACCAGCACCTCGGGGGCGGAGGCGCCGGCGGTGACGCCCACGGATCTCACGCCCTCGATCGCGCGCCAGTCGATGTCGGCGGCGCGCTGCACCAGCTGGGAGTAGGCGCAGCCGGCCTTCTTGCCGACCTCCACCAGGCGCTTGGAGTTGGAGGAGTTGGGCGCGCCGATCACCAGCAGCGCCTCGATCCTGGGGGCCATCGCCTTCACCGCCTCCTGGCGGTTGGTGGTGGCGTAGCAGATGTCTTCCTTGTGCGGGCCCTGGATCGCGGGGAAGCGGGCGGCGAGCGCGGCGGCGATGTCGGCGGTGTCGTCCACCGAAAGGGTGGTCTGGGTGACGAAGGCCAGCCGCTCGGGGTCGCGGGGGGCGAGGGTGGCCACGTCCGCCACCGTCTCGACCAGCAGGACCTCGCCCTCGGGCAGCTGGCCCATGGTGCCGACGGTCTCGGGGTGGCCGGCGTGGCCGATCATCACGATCTGCAGGCCCTTGGCGGCATGTCGCTCGGCCTCGATGTGGACCTTGGAGACCAGGGGGCAGGTGGCGTCGACGAACAGCATCTCGCGCGCCGCGGCGGCCGCGGGGACCGACTTGGGCACGCCGTGGGCGGAGAACACCACGGGCCGGTCGTCGGGGCACTCGTCCAGTTCCTCGACGAAGACGGCGCCCTTGTCGCGCAGCCCGTCGACGACATAGCGGTTGTGCACGATCTCGTGGCGCACATAGACCGGCGCGCCCCATTTCTCGAGCGCCATCTCCACGATCTTGATCGCCCGGTCGACGCCCGCGCAGAAGCCGCGCGGGGCCGCGAGGTGGATGGTCAGCGGGGGCAGGTCGGGGGTCGGGGACATCTCGGCCTCCATCGGGGGCGCGCGTCGGTCGCGGCGGTCTCCCCAGACCTACGCGCGCGGGCGGGCGGCTTCAACCACGCCCCGTCGCCCCGCGGGCCGGCGCGACCCTGTTGCGCGGCGCAACGACCGGCGCCACCCTCCGCCCCGACGCCCGCGAGACGGGCGACGGGAGGGAAAACATGATCGTCATCCACCACCTGGGGGTCTCCCAGTCGGACCGCGTCGTCTGGCTGATGGAGGAGCTGGGCCTGCCCTACGAGCTGCGCTGGCACGACCGGGGCCCGGATTTCCTGGCCCCCGACAGCTACCGCGCCCTGCATCCCGCGCCCACCGCGCCGGTGATCGAGGACGGGGACCGGGTGCTGACCGAATCCGCGGTGATCCTCGAGCATATCTGCCACCGCCACGCCGGCGGGCGGCTGACGGTGGGGCCGGATCGGGAGAATTACGCCGACTACCTCTACTGGATGCATTTCAACGCCTCGATGCTGGGGATCTATTTCACCCGCGGCGCGCTGGCCTCGGGCGCCTCGGGCACGCGGGCCGAGCGGTTGTCCACCGTGATCGCCCGGCGCGAGGCGGGGGCGCTGGCGTTCCTCGAGCAGACTCTGGCGGCGCATGACTGGCTGGCGGGGCCCGAGTTCACCTGCGCCGACATCATGTGCGCCTTTGGCCTGTCGCCGGGCTCGCGCTACCTCGCCACGCCGATCGAGGACACCCCCAACGCCGCCGCCTGGCTGGAGCGGATCCGCGCCCGCCCCGCCTACATCCGCGCGCAGGAGATCGCTGGCCCCCGCGCGACCCGACCCGCCTGACAGGCCCCGCGCCCGCACCGGCCGCGCCCCGGGCCTGCCCCGGGGCCTCGTCCCGACGTGGGCCCCGGAGCGGCCACAGCTCGTCCGC
>CAXGVP010000462.1:0-3863 GCA_964013055.1 uncultured Albimonas sp. | reverse complement strand
CGGCTGGCGGCCTCTCTGCATCCGGCGCCCGCGGCGCCTGCCGCCGACCCCGCGGCGCCCCCCGCCCCGACCGAGACCGAGGAGGTCGACGACGCCCCCCCGCCCGAGGAGGACCCGCTCGCCGACAGCCTGCAGTCCGCCGCCACCGTCGGCCGGCGGCTGGAGACGCTGGGCGCGGTGGCGATGCGCACGGTGGCGCTGGTGGCGGTCGGCCTGGCGGCGGCGGGCTACTACGCCGCCTCGCAGCGGCTGTTCTATCCCGCGGTGATCACCGTGGGCATCGTCGGCGCCGGGCTGATCCTGTTCTCGCTGGCCCGCGAGGGGGTGGAGGCCGCGCTGGAGCGGCGCACGGCGGACGGCGGCGGCCTGCGGCTGCTGACGGTGCTGGTGGGCTTCGTCATCGTGCTGGCGAGCCTGCCGGTGCTGGCGCTGACCTGGGGGGCGCGGACCTCGGACATCGTCGAGGTCTGGCGGCTGACCTCCGAGGGGGTCGACATCGGCGGCGCCCGGCTGACGCCGATGGTGTTCGTGACCTTCGCGCTGGTGTTCGGCTTCGGCTACGCGGTGACCCGCCTGCTGCAGGGGGTGATGGCGAGCTCGGTGCTGCCCAACACGAGGCTCGACGCGGGCGCGCGCTCGGCGATCACCACGGGGCTGGGCTGGACGGGGATCACCGCGGCGGCGCTGGTGGGCATCGCCGCGGCGGGGATCGACCTGTCCAACATCGCCATCGTCTTCGGCGCGCTGTCGGTGGGCATCGGCTTCGGCCTGCAGGCGATCGCCTCGAACTTCATCTCCGGCATCATCCTGATGATCGAGCGGCCGGTGAAGGTGGGCGACTGGATCCTGGTCGGGGGCACGCATGGCGTGGTCAAGCGGGTGGCGGTGCGCGCCACCGAGATCGAGACCTTCGACAAGACCGCGCTGATCGTGCCGAACTCCGAGCTGATCTCGGGGCGGGTGGTGAACTACACCCACAACAACGCGGTGGGGCGGCTGATCCTGAAGGCGCCGGTGGCCTATGGCACCGACCTCAAGGGGGTGCAGAAACTGCTGCTCGACATCGCGCGGCGCGACCGGCGGGTGCTGCGCTATCCCGCGCCGATGGTGCTGATGACCGGCTTCGGGCCGGCGGCGATCGAGCTGGAGCTGCGGGTGATCCTGCGCGACGTGAACCAGATCTTCGACGTGCAGACCGACCTGTTCTTCGAGATCGACCGCCGCTACCGCGAGGCGGGGATCGAGATCCCCTATTCCCAGAACATCGTCACCCTGCGCGAGCCCGAGCGCCTGGCCGCCGCCCTGCGCGGCGCGCCGGCGCCCTCGCCCTCGCCCTCGGACGAGGGTCTGGCGATGCCGGAGGCCGTCGCGCCGCCGCCGCCGCCTCCTCCGCCCTCCCGCCGCCGGGGCGCCGCGCCCCCGGCCCCGAAGGGACCGGCGGGGCCGGGGATCGGGCCGGGGGTCGCGCAGGGCGGAGACGGCGGGAGCGACGGCGGGAGCGACGGCGGGGGTGGCGGCGGCGACGGAGGGCGCTAGTCTGCGCCTCCGCGCCGATGGGGCGCGCGCCGCTCTCCAGGAGGACCCGATGGACGCCGAGACGCCCGACCGCGCCCAGCTGCCGCTGTGGCAGGCCTATCCCTACATGTTCGAGGGTCCCGCCCGGGTCGTGGCGGTGGATGCGGAGGGGGGCGTGATCCTCGACCGCTCGCTGTTCTACCCCGCCGGCGGCGGCCAGCCCGGCGACACGGGCGTGCTGGAGGTCGCGGGCCGCACGATCGCGGTGGCCGATGCGCGCAAGGCCGAGGGCGGCGTGCGCCTGGTCCTGGCCGAGGGCGAGACCCCGCCCGAGGCGGGGGCGGCGGTGGTTCAGCGGCTCGACGAGGGGCGCCGGCGTGCGCACATGCGCATGCACACCGCCCTGCACCTGCTGTCGGTGGTGATCCCGCTGCCGGTGACCGGCGGCCAGATCGGGGCGGACAAGGGCCGGCTGGACTTCGACATGCCCGAGGCGCCCGGGGACAGGGAGGCGCTGGAGGCGCAGCTCAACGCCCTGGTCGAGGCCAACCACCCGGTGACCGACGAATGGATCACCGACGCCGAGCTGGAGGCGAACCCCGGCCTGGTGAAGACGATGGCGGTGAAGCCCCCGATGGGCTCGGGCCGGGTGCGCCTGGTGCGCATCGGCGCACCGGAGGCGAGCATCGACCTGCAGCCCTGCGGCGGCACCCACGTCCGCTTCACCGGCGAGATCGGCCCCCTGCGCATCGGCAAGATCGAGAAGAAGGGCAAGATGAACCGCCGGGTGTCGCTGACCTTCGCCTGACCTTCGCCTGACCGTCGTCCGGGCCGCGGCCGCCCGCTCGGACCTGTCGGGCGCTGCGCGCCCGAGGCGGCCCGCCCGGGCGCCCTCGCGCGGGGCCCGGGGCGGGCAGGGGCGCCCAGGGGGCGTGGCCGGGCGCATCGGGCGCGGGCCCGGAGGATGCGGGCGGCGGTCGCCTTTGGCGGCCCGGTCGGACCTGTCGCTTCGCTGCGCTCGCGAGGCGGCCCGCCCGGGCGCCCCCGAGGCGGGCGCGATCGACCGGCGGCGCGATGCGATTGACCGGCGCCGCGGGGCGGGCCATGCAGGGGGATGGACGCCGAACCGCTCATCCGACTGGGGCTTTTCGCCGGCATCCTCCTCGTCATGGCGGGGTGGGAGGCGCTGGCCGCTGCGCGGCCGGCGTCGCTGCCCAGGGGGCGGCGCTGGGCGACCAACTGGGGGGTGGCCGTGCTCGACATGCTGGTCATCCGCCTGCTGTTCCCCGCCGCCGCCGTCGGGGCCGCGCTGGACGCCTCGGCGCAGGGCTGGGGGCTGTTCAACCTGGCCGCGGCGCCGGGGTGGATCGCGGGGATCGTCTGCCTCGTGGTCCTGGACCTCGCGATCTGGGGCCAGCACGTCGTCTTCCACCGCGTCCCCCTGCTGTGGCGCCTGCACAAGGTCCACCACGCCGACCGCGACGTCGACGTCACCACCGCCCTGCGCTTCCACCCGCTGGAGGCGACGCTGTCGATGCTGCTGAAGGTGGCGCTGGTCTACGCGCTGGGGGCCCCGGCCTGGGCGGTGCTGGCCTTCGAGGCGCTGCTCAACGGCTGCGCCATGTTCAACCACGCCAACGTCGCCCTGCCGCCGGCGTGGGAACGTCGCCTGCGCCGCATCCTGGTCACGCCGGAGATGCACCGCATCCACCACTCGGTGATCCGCGACGAGCACGACGCCAACTTCGGCTTCTCGGTCAGCTGGTGGGACCGGCTCTCGGGCCTCTATCGCGCGGAGGCCCGGGGCGGCGCGGCGGGGCTGCGCCTGGGGCTGGCCGAGCACCAGGACGACCGCCCCGCCCGCCTGGGCTGGACGCTGGCGCTGCCCTTCCGCCGCCCGCCATGATCCCGGGCTTCCCCGAGATCGCCCGCGCCGCCGCGGCCGAGGGCCTGCGCGCCGCCGCCTTCCGCCCGATGCCCACCGAGCTTGCGCCCCCAGCCGCCGCGGGGGTGCTGCTGGCCGTCGACGGGACGACCTGGGCGCGGTTCGAGGCCTCGGCCGAGGCGCGCGACGGCGCGCCCGATCCGCTCGACCGCTGGTCGGCGCGGGTGGCGGGGGCGCTCGCCGCCCGCTTCGGGGGCCGCGCGATCCTGCCGAGCGACGGGCCCCCCTGGGCGCCGTTCCTCGCCTGGGCGCTGCGGGCCGAGCCCGCCTGGCCCTCGCGGCTGGGGCCGCTGCTGCATGCCGAGCGGGGGCTCTGGGCCTCGTGGCGGGCGGCGCTGGCGTTCGAGGCGCTGGCCGAGGCGCCCCCGCCCCCCGCGCCGGGCCCGCGGCCCTGCGACGCCTG
>CAXGVP010000461.1:0-3873 GCA_964013055.1 uncultured Albimonas sp. | reverse complement strand
TGACCGACCAGCTCGCGGGCTTCGTGGAGGCCGACCTCGAGACCCTCGCCCAGATCGCCCGCGACCGTCACGGGGTGGCCGAGCCCGAGCCGATCATCGCCCGCTACCAGGAGCTGCTGAAGAAGTGGGAGGGGATCTACGCCGAGACCGGCGGCGACCGGCAGGCGATGACCGAGGCGCTGCAGCGCGAGGTCTACGACAAGGTCGACCTGGCGAGCTACGGCCAGTGAGCGGCCGGGCGGGGAGAAGGGACACCCGATGCTGAGGGCGATCCGCCTCCTCGCCCGCGCGTTCGCCTTCGGCGGCGCGCTGGGGCTGGTGGCGATGATGCTCCACGTCAACGTGGACGTTGTCGGCAAGGCCCTGTTCGACATGCCGGCGCCGGCGACGCTGGAGGTCGTGTCCTACTACTACATGGCCGCCGTCGCGATGCTTCCGCTGGCGGCGATGGAGCGCAAGGGCGGGCTGGTCCACGTCGACCTGCTCTACCAGCACCTGCCGGACGGGGTCCGGCGGGGGCTGCTGGTCGCGACGCTGGCGCTGTCGGCGATGTATTGCGCGGGGATCTCCTGGGCGGCGTGGGAGCCGGCGGTGAAGGCCTGGCGGGTCGGCGCCTACACCGGGACCACGGTGACGGTGGCGACCTGGCCGACGCGGTTCCTGCCGGTGGCGGGCTTCGCGCTGATCGCGGTCATGCTGCTGGCGCAGGCCGTCGCGGTGATCCTGGGGCGGGCCGACCTCCAGGCCGAAGTCGGGAAGGGCGAGTGATGGACGGGGTGACCATCGGCCTGCTGGGCCTGGGCGCGACCGTCGTCCTGCTGGCGCTGCGCCTGCCCATCGGGGTCACGCTGGGGGGCGTCGCCTTCCTCGGCATCTGGGCCTTCGCCGGGCCGCGGGCGGCCTGGGGGATGCTCTCCCAGGTGCCCTACGACTTCACCGCGCACTGGACGCTGAGCTCGATCCCGATGTTCCTGCTGATGGGCTACGTCAGCTATCACGCACGGATCACCGAGAGCCTGTTCACCGCCGCGCAACTGTGGCTCGGCCGCCTGCCGGGGGGGCTGGGGATCGCCACGGTGGCGGGGGCGGCGGGGTTCTCGGCGGTCACCGGATCCAGCCTCGCGGCCGCCGCCGCCATGGGCCGGATCGCGGTGCCCGAGATGGCGCGCAACGGCTACCAGCCGGGGTTCGCGGCGGGGATCGTGGCGGCGGCGGGGACCATCGGCTCGATGATCCCGCCCTCGATCATCATGATCCTCTACGGCATCTTCGCCGAGGTCTCGATCGGCAAGCTGTTCATCGCCGGCATCTTCCCGGGCCTGCTGACCGCGTTCCTCTACGCGCTGGTGATCCTGACCCGCGTGCTGACCCGGCCCGAGATCGCGCCGCGGATGGCGCAGACCGTGCCGATGTCGGCCAAGCTGCGGGCGCTGGGCGACTCCTGGCCGTTCCTGCTGCTGGTGCTGGGGGTGTTCGGGGGCCTGTTCTCGGGCGTCTTCACCCCGACCGAGGCCGGGGCCGTGGGCGCGCTGCTCTCGATCCTGATCGCCGCGCTGAAGGGGGCGCTGAGCCGCCGCGTGCTGGTCGACGCGATCACCGAGACGCTCTATGGCACGGCCTCGATCTTCTTCATCGCGGTCGGCGCGGCGCTGCTGACCCGGTTCCTGGCCTTCACCGGCGTGCCGACCTTCTTCTCGGACATGATCGTGGCGGCGGAGCTCGACCAGCTGCAGCTGATGCTCGCCATCGCGCTGCTCTACATCTTCCTGGGCATGTTCCTCGACCCGATGGGCTGCCTGCTGCTGACGCTGCCGATCCTGCTGCCGATCCTCGAGGCGCGCGACGCCGACCTGATCTGGTTCGGCATCCTGCTGGTGAAGTTCCTCGAGATCGGGCTGATCACCCCGCCCGTCGGCCTCAACGTCTACGTCATCAAGGAGATCATGGGCGACCGCACCACCGTCGGCCGGATCTTCCAGGGCGTGTCGTGGTTCATCGTCTCGGACATCGTGCTGGTCACGGCGATGATCGTGATCCCCGGCATCGTCACCTACCTGCCGCGCTTCATCGAATAGCGGCCTGCCCGCTCCCCGCGCGGGGGGCGGGCCCGAAGCGGCCGCCAAGCGCCGCATGGACCTGGGAGGAGACGTCGAATGGCGCCACGCGTCGCCATCGCGGACTACGAGGCGGCCGCCCGCCGGCGGCTGCCCGCGGCGGTGTGGGAGTTCGTCTCCGGCGGGGCCGAGACCGACCTCTCGCGCGAGCGCAACGCGCAGGCCTTCGCCCGCCGCGTATTCCGCCCGCGGGTGCTGCGCGACGTGTCGGAGCGGGACGCCTCGGTGGAGCTTTTCGGCCACCGCTACGCGGCGCCCGTCGGCCTCGCGCCCACCGGCTTCAACGCGCTGTCGCGCCGACGTTGCGACGCGCTGCTGGCCGAGGCCTTCGCGCAGGCGAACCATCCGCACATCATCTCCGGCGTCTCCTCGGTCGCGATCGAGGAACTGGCGCGGATCAACCCGAACGCCTGGTATCAGGGCTATTTCCCCGGCGACGACGAGCGCATCGCGCGCACGGTCGACCGGGTGGGCGAGGCCGGCATCGGCACGGTCGTCGTCACCGCCGACGTGCCCGTGATCTCCAACCGCGAGAACACCGAGCGGCTGGGCTTCCGGGCCCCGTTCCGCCTGACCCCGCGCCTCGCGCTCGACGGCCTGCTGCACCCGCGCTGGAGCGTCGAGACCTTCGCCGCGACCCTGCTGAAGGACGGCATCCCCCGCTTCGTGAACCTCGGCGAGGACCGCACCGGCGTGCGCGTGACCGAGGATCCGCCCCAGGGGCTGCGCGCCGGCCGCGACCGGCTGGACTGGGGCTGCGTCGAGCGGCTGCGCGCCCGCTGGCCGGGCCGCCTGATCCTGAAGGGCGTGCTGGAGGTTGACGACGCCGTGCGCGCGGCGGATCTCGGCCTCGACGGCGTGATCGTCTCGAACCACGGGGGGCGGCAGCTCGACTATGCGCCCGCCTCGCTGGATGCGCTCCCCGGCGTGGTCGCGGCGGTCGGCGAGCGGCTGGTGGTGATGATGGACGGCGGCGTGCGCCGCGGCTCCCACGCGCTGATGGCGCTGGCGCTGGGCGCGCGGGCGGTCTTCGCGGGGCGTCCCTTCCTCTACGCCGCCGCCGTCGACGGCGGCCCCGGCGTGACCCGGATGCTGGAGCTGTTCCGCAAGGAAATCCTCATCGACCTCGCCCTGCTGGGCTGTCCGCGGGCCGAAGAGATCGGCCCCCAGCACCTGCGCCCCCATCCTGGAGATCCGACATGACCGACTACACCGTCGCCGACCTGGTGGCCGAGTTCCTCGACGCGCTGGGCGTGCGCACCGCCTTCGGGGTGATCTCGGTCCACAACATCCCGATGATGGACGCGATCTCGAAGCGCAACGCGATCCGGATGATCCCCACGCGCGGCGAGCCCGGCGCGATCCACATGGCCGACGGGTTCGCGCGGGCCTCGGGCGGGATCGGGGTGATGTTCTCCTCCACCGGGCCGGGCGCTGCCAACGCGGTCGGCGGGCTGGTCGAGGCGCGCTTCGCCTCGACGCCGCTGCTGCACATCACCGGCCAGACCCGCACGGCGCATCTCGGCCGCGGCATGGGCACGACGCATGACGTGGACGACCAGCTCGGGATGCTGAAGAGCTCGGGCAAGGGCGCCTGGCGCATCCCCTCGGCCGCCGAAGCGCTGGGCACGCTGGTGCGTGCGGCGCGCGAGGCGATGACGCCCCCCTGCGGCCCGGTCAGCATCGAGATCCCCATCGACATCCAGCGCGCGCCCCTGCCGCGGCCGGCGGCGCTGGGTACGCTGAACCTGATCCCCCC
>CAXGVP010000460.1:0-3890 GCA_964013055.1 uncultured Albimonas sp. | reverse complement strand
CGGCCCAGCATCGCCTCGATCTCGGCGGGGAACACGGACATGCCGCGGACCTTGAGCATCTCCTTGCGCCGCCCGAGGAAGTGCAGGAAGCCCAGGTCGTCGATCACCCCGATGTCGCCGGTGTGCAGGAACCCGCCCTTGATCGAGGCCGCCGTCGCCTCGGGCTTGTTCCAGTATTCCTTGAGGATCGAGGGGGAGCGGATGCAGATCTCGCCCTCCTCGCCGAAGGGGACGGGGGCGCCGGTGTCGAAATCGCAGATCTTGAACTCGGTGCCGGGCATGGGAAGGCCCACGAAGATCGGCTGGAGCGACAGGTCGTAGTCGTCGTCCTGGAACCCGGTCGTGAAGGTGTCGCAGGTCTGGGTCTCGGTCATGCCCCAGGCGGCCTCGGCCATCACCGAGCCGGTCAGCGCCTTCCACCGCGCCCGGAACTCTCCGTTGAGCTTCTTCACGAAGCTGGAGACCTGGGTTTTTTCAATGGAGCTCAGGTCGAACTCCCCGACCCGCGGGTGGTCCATCAGCTCCACCGCGTTGTCGACCAGCAGTTTCACGGCGGTGACCTTGCGGGCCTGGACGGCCGCCATGAAGGACACGGGATCCCAGCGCCCCAGCAGCACGCAGGTGGCGCCGGAGAAAATTGGAAAAATCAGGCCCACGTCCTCGCCCGCCATCCAGAACAGCGGGTAGAAGCACAGCATCACCTCGCCCGGCTGCAGGCGGTTGCCGCAGGCCTGCACGGTGGCGGCGGTGTAGATCATGTCGCGCTGGGTGTGCACGCAGCCCTTGGGCATGCCGGTGGTGCCGCCGGTGTAGTTGAGCTTGCACAGCGCATCGAGGTCGACCTCGACCGGCGCGGGGCTGGCAGGCGCCTTCGCCATCGCCTCGGCCAGGTCCTCCGCCCCGCCGGCGGCCGCGCGGTCCGAGACGATGGTCGCGGGCATCGGCCAGGCCGGCGTCGCGGGCGCGAGATCCGCCATGCCGGTGGACCAGACCTTCTTCAGCGAGGTCTTCGCGCGCACCTGCTCGACCAGCGGGACCAGCAGGTCCTGGGCGACGATATATTCGGCCTGCGCGTCGTTGAGCTCGTATTCCAGCTCGTGCTCGCGGAACATCGGGTTGACGGGGACGTGCACGCAGCCCGCGCGCAGGATGCCCATGAAGCCCGTGATGAACTGCGGGCAGTTGCCCATGAACAGCGCCACCCGCGCGCCCTGCCCCGCGCCCGCCTGCTGGAGCATCGCGGCGAAGCGGTCGGCCTGGGCGTCGAGCTCGGCATAGGTGATCGCGTGACCGTAGAAGTCGACCGCCACCCGGTCGGGCGCCGTCTGCGCCCAGCGGCGGAGGTAGTCGGTCAGCGGGATCTCGCCGAACGGATAGATCGGCTCGCGCGGCAGGTCCTTCGGCCAGCGGGCCTCGACCAGCTTGCGGTGGGCGGCGAGATAGGCGGACTCGTCGGCCAGGCTCCTGGACCCGGCGTCTGCGGCGATGGCCATGGGCGTTTCCCTGTTTGGGAGCGCGCCGCCCGGGGCCCCGGCCCGCCCGGCCGACGCCGGGACGAGCCTCGAGGGCCCCACGGTCGACCGGCCGCCCCGCATTGTTTTGTGGTCGTCGACGGGTTCTGCATATCGCTAACCAGCCGATTAGTCAAAACGGAATCGCCCGGCGCTTTGCGGCCGCGCGCGGGGTGCCTTCATCGCGCGATGAATTCCCCGCTGGACAAGCCGGCCGCCCTGATGTCCCCTGCGCCGGACCTGCCTGTCGGCCGGTGAAAACAAGATCTGGAGGAGAGCCCATGCCCGTCGTCGTCGCGACCATCAAGGTGAAGTCCGGCCAGGGGGCCGAGTTCGAAGCCGTCGCCAAGGAGCTCGAGGCCGCCGTCAACGCCAACGAGGAGGGCTGCTCGATGTACCAGCTCTGCAAGGGCGACGAGGCCGACACCTACTATTTCGTCGAGCAGTATCGCGACGCCGCCGCCGTCGAGGCGCACCGCGGCTCGGATCACTTCAAGACGCTGGGCCGCAAGATGGGCGCGTTCATGGACGGCCCGCCCTCGATCCTGCGCCTGCAGGAGGCCTGAGCGCCCCCCGGCGCGGAGCGCGCGCCCCGGGCCTGACCCGGGGCCCCTCCCCGCCGGCCACGGCCGCGCGGCGCGCCTCGGCCCGCGCGAGGTCCCGGGTCTGGCCCGGGACGCGCCCCTGCCGCGCTCCGCAATTGCCCGTTTGCGTGGCGTTCGGCCCGCCAAGCGCCCAAGACCGCGGCGCGGAACGGCTTTCCAGCCTCCGCACCGCGCGTCCGACTTGACAGCAGCGTCACCCCCGCTCCCGAATGTTCGCAGTTGCAACATGAGGGGTTGGAGGGGCGACGCATGGCGATGGCAGGACTGGGGACCGAGGCCCAGCTCAAGGATCCGGATTATTTCCCGCCGCTGGCGAAGGCGGCGCCGCTGGGCGTGCAGCATGTGCTGTCGATGTTCGTCTCGAACGTCACGCCGGCGATCATCGTGGCCGGCGCGGCGGGCTTCGGCTTCGGCACGCCGGGCGTCGGCGAGCTGGTCTACATGATCCAGATGTCGATGCTGTTCGCGGGCGTGGCGACGCTGCTGCAGACCATCGGCGTCGGCCCGATCGGGGCGCGGCTGCCGATCGTGCAGGGCACCTCCTTCGCCTTCCTCCCCGTGATGATCCCGCTGGTGGCGGGCAAGGGCGTGGACGCGATGGCCGTGGTGACGGGCGGCGTGCTTGCGGGGGGCCTGTTCCACGCGGTGCTGGGCCTGTTCATCGGCAAGCTGCGCTTCGCGCTGCCGCCGCTGGTCACGGGGCTGGTGGTGCTGATGATCGGGCTCGCGCTCGTGAAGGTCGGCATCCAGTACGCCGCCGGCGGGGTGCCGGCCATCGGCACGCCGGAGTATGGCTCGCTCCAGAACTGGTTCGTGGCGCTGGTGGTGATCCTGGTCACGCTGGGGCTGAAGTTCTTCACCCACGGGATCTGGTCGCTGGGCGCGGTGCTGGTGGGGCTGGTCGCGGGCTACGTCGTGGCGCTCGCCTTCGGCATGGTCAGCTTCGCCAACGTCGGGCGCGCGGGCTGGTTCATGGTCCCCGAGCCGTTCCACTTCGGCGTCGAGTTCACCGTCTCGGCGGTGCTGGGCTTCTGCCTGATGGGGGTGATCTCGGCGATCGAGACCGTGGGCGACGTCTCGGGCATCTGCAAGGGCGGCGCGGGGCGCGAGGCGGAGACGCGCGAGATCACCGGCGCCACCTTCGCCGACGGCTTCGGCTCGGCCATCGCCGGCGTGTTCGGGGCGCTGCCCAACACCTCGTTCTCGCAGAACGTCGGCCTGATCGCGATCACCGGGGTGATGAGCCGGCACGTGGTCACGCTGGGCGCGCTGTTCCTGATCCTGTGCGGGCTGGTCCCGAAGGTGGGCGCGGTGATCTCCACCGTGCCGATCGAGGTGCTGGGCGGCGGCGTGATCGTGATGTTCGGCATGGTCTGCGCCTCGGGGGTGTCGATGCTGGCGGATGTGGACTGGGACCGCCGGGCGATGGTCATCTTCGGCGTCTCGCTCTCGGTGGGCCTGGGCCTGCAGCTCGAGCCAGGCGCGCTCCAGCACCTGCCGGAGACCCCGCGGATCCTGCTCACCTCGGGCCTGCTGCCCGCGGCGGGGCTGGCGATCGTGCTCAACCTGGTGCTGCCGGTCCCGCTGACCGAGGACCAGACCGAGGAGCTGTCGGGCGGCATGGCCGGCCGCCCCCGCGGCTGACGGGGCGCCTCACGGACACAGGAACGGGGCGGACACAGGAACGGGGCGCCGCGTGGACCGCGGCGCCCCGTGCCACCACGACGTCGGGGTCGACCTCGAGCAGACGCTCGATGGAGATGGACGGTGTGCC
>CAXGVP010000459.1:0-3893 GCA_964013055.1 uncultured Albimonas sp. | reverse complement strand
CAAGCCCGCCCGCAGGGCGCCTATGGGCCCAGGAGCCGCTCCCCGGCCCATAGGCGCCCTGCGGGCGGGCTTGGCTGGGCGGCGCCGGGGGCGGACGGAGCGCGACCCGACACGCGCGGTGCGGGACGCCGGGGACGGAAGGGCGCCCGGTCTGGGGGCTTGCGCGTGGCTGGGCGCCCTTCCGTGCCCAGCTCGCCGCCAGGGCGCCGAGGTCCGGCCGCCCGTCGGGCGCGCGATCCGCCGACCCCGAAGCATGCGCGTAGCCGGCCTGCCGGAACGCGCGCGGGATCGCCTTGCCACGAGACCCGCTTGGTCGCCCTGCGCGGGGCGCGCGGGGTCGCCCTGGGGAGGCGCGCTTGGTCGCTCTGCCGAGACGCGCGGGGTCGCCCTGCCAAGGCGCGAGGGGTCGTCCTGCGGCGAGGCGTGCGCGGGGTCAGCCGGTCTCGCCGCGGGCGGCGCGGATGCGCTCGCCGCGCGGGCGGGTCTTCCAGCGGCGATGGAGCCAGAACCACTGCTCGGGCCAGGTCTCGACCCAGGCGCCGATGCGGGCGTTGACCTCGGCCATCATCGTCTGGGCGTCGGAGCGCGCGATCTCCGGCTCGAACAGGACCGAGAATCGTCCGTCCGGCAGCCGCAGCCCGCGGGCGGGGATCAGGGCCGCGTCGAAGCGCAGCGCCAGCTCGGCGGCGGCGAGCGCGGTCTCCGCGTCATGCCCCAGGAAGGGGATCAGCGGCGAGCCGGTCTGGCGCTGGTCCACCAGGATCAGCGCCACCCCCCCGCGCGCCACGTGGCGCAGCAGCGAGCGGGTGCCGTCGCGCCCCTTGTGCAGCACCGGCGTCCCGGCGTGGGCGATCACCGTCTGCGCCCAGGCGTCGAACAGCGGATTGTTGAAGGCCCGGTAGATCAACGCGCAGTCGCGCCCTCCGCCGGCCTGTGCGCCCGCCTTGGCCGAGGCGCGGCGCACGGCGAGGCGAATCGCCTCCCAGTTGCCGAAATGGGCGGTGACCAGAACCACGCCGCGGCCGGCGGCCAGCGCCTCGAGCAGGGGGGCGGCGTCCTCGATCGCGACGCGGCCGGGGTCGGCGGCGATGCGCTCGATCCTGAGGTATTCCAGCGACAGGCGGGCGAAATGGCCGCTGACCTCGGCGGTCAGGGCGCGGGCCTCGGCGCGGCTCGCGCCCGGGCGGACCAGCGCCAGGTTCCCCGCGACCCGCTTCGCCAGCCCGGGCCACAGCGGCCCGATCGCCCGGCCCGCGGACTGGGCCCAGGCCTCTCCGCGGGCGACGCCGGACAGGGCCTGCAGCAGCCGGGCGGCGCCCATCTCGACCCGGTCGAGGATCCGCCGGTGCAGCGGCCGGGGCGCTCGGCTCATCCGCCGGTTCCCGCGCGCACCCGCTCGCGCCACCACACGTAGAGGCCGGCGCCGACCACCACCGTCGCCCCGGCCACGGTCCAGCCGTCGGGGAACTGGCCGAAGATCACCAGCCCCCAGATCGCCGAGAACACCAGGCCGAGATAGCTGATCGGCGCGATGGTCGAGGCCGAGGCGCTGCGCAGCGCGAGGATCATCAGCATGTGCCCGCAGCCTCCGATCACGCCGAACAGGGCCATCACCGCGCCGTCCTGCCACGAGGGCGTCGACCAGTGGAAGGGGACCACGAGGCTGGCCAGCAGCGCGCCGCCCATGGCGGTGTAGAAGAACGAGGTCCAGGGGCTCTCGCTTCCGCCCAGCCAGCGGGTGGCGATGGCGTAGGAGGCGTAGAAGAAGGCCGAGGCCAGCGGCAGGATCATCGCCGGCGTGAACACGTCCGTGCCCGGGCGGATGATGATCATCGCGCCCACGAAGCCGATGGCGACGCCGGTCCAGCGGCGGGGGCCGACCCGCTCCTTGAGGAGGAAGAAGGCCAGGATGGTCATGAACAGGGGCGCGACCTCGAAGATCGCCACCGCCTCGGCGATCTGCATGCTCTGCAGGGCGGTGAAGAAGCACATGGTGGCCCCGAAGGGCAGCACCGCGCGCAGGGCCTGCAGCCCCGGCTGCCTGGTGCGCAGCACCGTGCCCAGCCGCGGCGCCAGCAGCAGCGTGGTCCAGAAGGCCTGGCTGGCGTAGCGGGCCCAGACGACCATCACCGGGTCGTGGCGCTCGACCAGCCACTTGGCCACCACGTCCATGGTGGTGAAGAAGGCGAGCGCGCCGATGTAGAGGAGGATCCCGCGCAGCTCCAGGGCCCGCGCGTCGGCCCCCGGAGCGGCTGGCGCGGTCATGGCCGGGCGCGGCCCTGATGCATGGGGCGGCGCAGGCGGCGGCGCAGGGGACGGCCGGGCGGCCGGCGACGGGCCGCGGGCGAAAGCGCGGGGGGGCGGGTCATCCGGCGGGTCATCCGGCGGCGGCCGCCTCGCCCTCGGCCGGCAGGCGGGGGACCGCGACGCCGATCATCGAATCGCGGTCGACGAGGGCGGCGAGCCGGTCCTCGGACCAGCCCTCGGTTCCCTCGGGACGCGCGGGCAGCACCAGGTAGCGCATGTCGGCGGTCGAGTCGTGGACCCGGACGGTGACGTCCTGCGGCAGGTCGAGGCCGAATTCCGAGAGCACGCGGCGCGGCTCGATCACCACGCGGGAGCGGTAGGCGCGTTGCTTGTACCAGTCCGGCGGCAGGCCCAGCAGGGTGCGCGGGTAGCACGAGCACAGTGTGCAGACGATGACGTTGTGCGTCGTGGCGTCGTTCTCGACCACCACCAGCTTCAGCGCGTCGATGTCGGCGCCGAGCTCGCGCGAGGCGGCCGAGCCGTCGGCGAGCAGGCGGGCCTTGTAGTCCGGGTCCACCCAGGCGCGGGCCACCACCCTGGCGCCCATGGCGGGCGAGCGGGCGTCCATCTTCGCGATGGCCTCGGCGATCTGGGCCTCGGTGAAGATGCCTTTCTCGACCAGCAGTTCGCGGACGGCGATCTCGAGGGCCTGCGCCTCGGTCAGGGGGGCGTCCTGGTCGGCGCGGTAGGGGTGGCCGGAGGGGCTCATCCCCTCGTGCGAGTGGTGCCCGTGGTCGTGCCCGTGGTCGTGGTCATGGTGGTCATGGGGCATCGGGGGTCTCCGCGTCCGCGACCGGCTCGAGCCAGTGGGCGTAGATCTCGGCGTCGAGCGTGTCGTCGGGGCGCTCGGCGGCGTCGCCCCAGATCTCGCGCATGGTGAAGCGGACCCGCAGCAGGGGCTTCTTCTCGGCAGGCAGGCCGTAGGCGAGCTGCTCGGGGTTGCCGAACTCGCCCAGGCGCCGCTCGATCACGCCGGTCTTGCCGCGCAGGTACCAGGGCGTGCGCAGGTGGAAGCCCTTGGGGCGCCAGTCCTTGACGCGGACGTGCTCAGGCATCGGAGGATCCCAGCGAGGCTTCGCCGTAGGTGGTTCCGCGGGCCTTCACCTGGGCGAGCTTCTCGGCGAGCTCGGCGGGGGTGAAGGCGCCGGCCTCGACCAGGTTGCGGGTCACCGATTCGATCCAGCGCTCGTAGTAGGTCATGGTCTCGAAGGACGTGGGGCCCATGTCCTCGAGCACCCGGCGCAGGCCGTCGACGGTGAACATGCCGTTGGAGGTGGCCAGCACCATGAGCGCGTCGACGCGCTTCTCCCACAGGGCGAAGTCGTGCTGGGAGGGGTCGATCTCCCCCGCGGGCAGGCCGCCCATGTCGTGCCAGGATCGTGCTGTCATGGGGCCGAGGCTACGCCCGCCCGGCGGCGGCGCCAAGCCCGCGCGTGCGCAGTGCGGCGAGGGGCGGTGTCCCCGGCCCGCAGGCGCCCTGCGGGCGGGCCTGGGCCCGGGGCGGAGGGTGCGCCGGGATGGGGGAGGGATGCGCCCGGGGCGCGCCGTCGGCGCGCCCCCCCCCCCCCCCCCCCCCCCCCCCCCCC
>CAXGVP010000458.1:0-3897 GCA_964013055.1 uncultured Albimonas sp. | reverse complement strand
CTCGTCGCCGTCCGCGCCGCCGACGCGTCCCAGCTCCATGTTCTGCATGTGCCGCGAGATCGCGTCCTCGAGGTCGTCATAGACCTCGACGCGCCCGTTCTCCAGCACCATCCCGCAGTCGCAATACTGGCGCAGCTGCTTCATCGAGTGCGAGACCATGATCACGTCCGAGGCCGCCAGACGCTCCTGGAACACCGCCCGGCTCTTGACCTTGAAGCTCTGGTCGCCCACCGCCGTCAGCTCGTCCACCAGGTAGGTGTCGAAGCGGATCCCCATCGACACGCCGAACGCCAGCCGCGCCTTCATGCCCGAGGAATAGACCCCCACCGGCTGGTCGAGATACGGGCCCAGCTCGGAGAAATCGAGCACATAGTCGGTCAGCTCCTCGACATCCACGCCGTAGATCCGCGCCACGAAGCGCAGGTTCTGCCGCCCGGTCATGTCCTTGTGGAACGAGCCCGAGAAGCCCAGCGGGAACGAGACCTTGCAATCGCGGATGATCCGCCCGGTGTCCGGCTTCAGGGCGCCCGCGATCATCGACAGCAGCGTCGACTTGCCCGCCCCGTTGCGCCCCAGCAGCGCCAGCGATCGCCCGCGCGGGATGGTCATGCTGAGCTCGTGCAGCACGGTCTTGACGCCTCCCTTGATGTGGAAGGATTTGGAGACGTTCTCGAGCTGGATCACCGCTCCAGCAGCCTCTCGTCATAGCGGCGCAGCAGCAGCAGGCCGAAGAACAGCAGCGCCAGCCCCAGGGCCAGCGGGTATTCGAGGTGGTTCAGCCGCGCGTGATAGACCGGGTAGATCCCCTCGCGGAAGGCCGAGACCACGTGCACCAGCGGGTTCAGCGCCAGCAGGTCCATGGCCGGGCCGGGGATCAGCTTGCTTTCGGGCGTGTAGAGCACGCCGGAGATGATGAACAGCGGCCGGTTGAGGATCTTGAAGATCCGCTCCCAGGTGGGGAAGACGTGGAACAGCACCGCGTTCAGCGTCCCCGCCCCCAGCGCCAGGACCGTGGCCGCCCCTAGGGCGGCGGCGATGCGCAGGAAGTCGAGCGAGATCGCCTCGCCGGTGAAGCCGACCGCCAGGCTCAGGATCAGTACCGCCACCATGCAGTTGGTCAGCGTCTGCAGCACCGTGCGGGCGACGATCGCGTCCCAGATGTTGACGTTGGGGTATTTCAGCAGGCTGGAGTTGTTGCGCACCACCGTGAACAGGCCCTGCGCGGTGTTGCGGTAGAAGTTGAAGCTCAGGAAGCCGGTGGCGAAGAACACCACGAAGCTCTGGCCCAGGTCGGGGCTGCGCGACATGAACGACCAGGCGAAGGACATGATGAAGATCATGCCGCAGGGCTCGGCCACGGCCCAGAAGTAGCCGCCGACCGAGCGGCCGTACTTGGTGGACATCTCGCGGCGCAACAGCGCGATCACCACGCGCAGGTGCACGCGCAGCGGAGAGTCGGCGGCGGAGGCGTTCGTCGTGGCCATGGCTCCAGCGACAGGTCCGGGCGGCCCGTCCGCCCCGGCCGGGTCGGCGCGGGTCGCGGGTGGCGGGCGACGTCGTCGGCCCTCCGGTTAGCATATCCCCGCAGCCCTTGGCGAGGCGGCCGCAACGCCGCGGCCCCGCCGCCCTCCGCGACGGACGCGGGCGGGCGGACGGCGCCCCCGGCGGCCCGCCCGCGCGCTCTTGCCGCAGCGCAACATGCTGATATTGCGGCGCAGCGACGATCCTGTCACGTTCTCATCACGATGCGCGGTGCACGGTGTGTCCCGTGATCGCGACTCGTCTCGAAGGAGCCTGCCTGTGTCGACCCGACGCGCCCGTCCGTCCCTGCTCGTCCTCTGCCTGCCCGTGGCGCTGGCGGCGGGCGCCGCGCTCGCCGCGCGCCAGGACGTGGCCCAGCAGGACCTCGGGCCTCAGGCCGCCGCGGCAGAGGCGCCGGCGGTCGAGCGCTCCGACGACACGTTGATCGCCTGGCCCTGCCTGGATGCGCCCGGCTGCGAGGTGGGCGCGCCTGACGTGGCGACGGGCCCGCAGGCGGCCGGGCCGATGGAGGCGACCGCCATCCCCCTGCCCGCCGCGCTGGGGCTGATGGGCGCGGGCCTGACCGTGATGGGCCTGTTCATGCGCCGCCGCCGCGGCGGCTGAGCCGGCCTGCCCGGCCGCTTGGCGCCGCGCGGCCCGGCCCGCTGGTCTCTCCAACCCGCCGTCTCTCCCATCCGCCGTCCGGACGGATCGCGGTCACGCTGTCGCAATGCGACCGTGCCTGTCGCACGGTCCCCGTCCGACCGTCCCGGGCCGACCGGGTCCCGGCCCCGGCGCCAGCCGTCCCGCGGCCAGGGCGGCGCGCCCGCTGGCGCCCGCGCGGCCGGCAGGCGCGCGGGCGTTTGCGTGCGGCGGGTGGGCTGCGTGGCGGCGGGGACTCGGTCCGCGCGCCGGCGCGGCCCCTGCCGCTCTGCGCCCTTGCCTGCCGGCCGCGCGCGGGGCACACAGACAGCAGAGCGAGAGCGCGCCGCACGACAGGCGGGCCCAGGGGACGAGCGGAACGGGAGATCAGGCGTCATGCGCGGATCTGAAGCGGGGCGCGCCGTCGGCGCGTCCGGGGCGCGGCCGGGCCAGGGCGCCGCGGCCGGCGGAACGACGCGCGGACGCGCGGCGCAGGCGCTGGCGGGCGTGCTGCTGGCGGCGGCGCTGGCGGGCTGCGCCTATGCGCCGGCCTCGGGCCCCTCGGGCGACGCGGTGCGCCAGGCGGCGGCCGAGCCCGGGAGCACGGTGTTCCCCTACGCCTACGCGATCCTGACCCCCCAGGCGATCGAGATGCTGGCGCGCAGCCGCGCCGAGCCTCCCGCCGACCTCGCCGGCCGCGGCGCCGCCGACGCGCAGGTGCTGCGGGTGGGCGACGTGGTGGGCATCACCATCTGGGAGGCGGTCGAGGGCGGCCTGTTCTCGACCCAGAATTCCGAGAGCCGGGGCGCCGCCCTGCCTGACCAGCGGATCGGCCCGGACGGACGGATCTCGGTTCCCTATGCGGGGCGGATCGCGGCCACCGGGCGCACGCCGGACACGGTCGCCTCGGCCATCGTCTCGGCGCTGGCGGGCAAGGCGATCGAGCCGCAGGTGATCGTGACCGTGCAGCAGTCGCCGGTCAGCTCGGTCACCGTGCTGGGCGACGCGATCGGCAACGCCGGCCGGGTGCAGCTCAACGGCGTGGGCGAGCGGGTGCTGGACGTGCTGGCGGCCTCGGGCGGGTCGAAGACGCCGGCGCACCGCACCCTGATCCGCCTGACCCGCGGCGACGTGCAGGCCGAGGCGCATCTGGCGCGGATCCTGCGCGAGCCTGCGCAGAACGTGCGCGTGCGCTCGGGCGACGTGATCGCGGCGCTGGACATCGGGCAGAGCTTCACTTCGCTGGGCGCCAACGGCCGGGCGCGGCGCATCGCCTTCTCGACCGAGGTGGTGACGCTCGACCAGGCGATCGCCGAGGCGGGGGGCCTCGACGACCGCCGCGCGGACCCGCGCTCGGTCTTCGTGTTCCGCTACGAGGACGCGGAGGTGGCGGTGGCGCTGGCCGGTCCTGCGGCGGCGCCGGCTGCCGGCGCGCCGACCGTGCCGATGGTCTACGGGCTGGACCTGTCGGACCCGGGCTCGTTCTTCCTGGCGCGGCGCTTCGCGATGGAGGACGGGGACATCATTTACACCGCCAACTCGGATCTCGCGCAGGCGGGCAAGGTGCTGGCGGTGGTCGACGACGCGCTGTCGCCCACCACGCAGACGCTGCGGCTGCTGAACACGCTGAACTGATCCGCGCCTGACGGTCGGATGACGGGAGGGGCCCCTGCGCGGGCCCCTTTCCCGTTGCGGCAAGGGCGTCGCCCGGCCTCCGCCGCCGTCGCAGCCGTG
>CAXGVP010000457.1:0-3924 GCA_964013055.1 uncultured Albimonas sp. | reverse complement strand
CCCCCTCCCCGCCTGCCCCCTCCCCGCCTGCATCGTCTCCGCCTGCATCGTCCCCGCACGCCGGGGCCGCGCCCGAGACGGAGCCCCCCGCCGAGCCGGCCGCGGATGCGTCCGACCCGCGGCCGGTCGACGTGCGCGCCCCGGCGGCCGAGGACGTTCCCGCTGCGCCCACGCAACCCACGCCGGCGACCGACGCCCGCGCCCCGCAGGCCGAGGTCGCCTACGGTCGGCCGCGGGGGTCATCCGCCGCTCCGCACGAGGAGACCGCCCCTCGATCGCTGGGGGAAGCCGAACCTGCGCCGCACGGGAAAACCGCCCCTGCGACGGAGGGCGAGACGGCTCCCGCGCCGCAGGGGGAGAGCGCCTTCGCCGCGCAGGCGGAGGCGTCCGGGCGGACGGGGACGGAGTCGATTTCCGCGCAGGCGACGCACGGTCCCGTCAGGCGGGCGGCCGACGCCCTGTCGGGCGCCGGGCGGGAGCGTGCGGGGGCGCCCCGCCATGAGGTGCCCGCAGAGGCCGCCGGGCGGACGCCCAGACCCTCGGGAATGGCGCTGGCGGCGGCGCGCTCGGGGGGGGCCGCAGGGGACGGCCCGGGGAACGTCCAAGGGAACGGCGCCGAATTCGGCGTGGGGAGCGGGCGCGACCGGGCGGAGGAGGGGCGCGCCTCGCTGATCTTCGTGGCGCTGATGGCGGCGCTGGGGGCGACCAACGCCGTCGCCGTCGACATCGTGATCCCCGCCCAGGGCCTGATCGCGCAGAGCTTCGAGATGGCCCCCGGCGCGGGCGCCCAGTGGACCGTGCTGGCGATGTTCGCCGGCGCGGCGCTGTCGCAGCTGGTGCTCGGCCCCGTGGCCGACGCCTGGGGGCGGCGGCGGGCGGCCTTCCTGGGGCTGGCGCTGGCCTTCCTCGGCGGGCTCGCCGCCGCCGCCGCGCCGACCTTCGAGACGCTGATCCTCGCGCGCATGCTGCAGGGCCTGGGCGCGGGCGGGCTGCGGGTGGTCAGCCTCGCGATCATCCGCGACCGCAGCTCGGGCGACCGGATGGCGCGCATCGTCTCCTTCCAGGCGCTGATCTTCGAGCTGATCATGTTCTTCACCCCCGTTGTGGGGCAGCTGATCGTCGAGTTCGCGCACTGGCGCCTCGGGCTGGCGATCACCGCGCTGCAGGCGGCGCTGACCGCGCTCGCCTTCCACCTGTGGCAGCCCGAGACGCTGGACCCGGCCCATCGCCGCCCGCTCCAGTTCCGCGCGGTGATGCGCACCTATGCGAGCGTGCTGCGCCTGCGCCCGGCGATGGGGGCGGCGATGGCGATGGCGGTGGCCTTCGGGGTGCTGGCGACGTTCCTGAGCTCCGCCCAGCCGCTGTTCGGCGAGGTCTACGGGCTCGGCTGGGGGCTGCCGGCGGTGTTCGGCGGCTCGACGATCTTCTTCGCGCTGGCGGCGGTGGCCAACGCCCGGCTGGTGGGGCGGCTGGGGGCGGCGCGGATGGCGCGGATCGGGCTGGCGAGCTGGGCGGTCTCGGGGACCCTGGGCCTCGCGGTCTTCGCGATCTTCTTCGCCGGTGTGCCGCCGTTGTGGCTGCTGCTGGCCTGGCTGCTGCCGACCCTGTCGATGTTCGGCATCCTCTACGGCAACCTGCTGGCCACCGCGCTGGCGCCGCTGGGGGACCGGGCGGGCTCGGCCTCCTCGGCGCTGGCGGCCTCGGGCACGCTGGCGGGGGTGGCGCTGGGGGCGCTGATGGCCGAGCTGTTCGACGGCACCGCCCTGCCGCTGGCGGGGATGCTGGGCGTCGCGGGCGTCGCCGGCCTCGCCGCCATGCGCTGGGGCGGGCTGGGACGCGAGACCCACGCGAGGGGCGAGGCATGAGCGGCCGCCACCCCAGGCCGCCCGCAGAGGCCGCGGGCCACGCGCCGCGCCCCTCGGGCCTGGGCGCGGTCGCGGGCGGCGGCGGCGCCTCGGGCCCCGAGAAGGCGGCCGCGGGCTTCGTGCTGCTGATGGCCGCGCTGGGGGCGATGAACGCCTTTGCGGTCGACATCGTGATCCCGGCGCTGGGCGCGATCTCGGACGGCTTCGGGATCGAGGGTGAAAGCAGGCCGCAATGGGCGATCCTGGCGATGTTCCTCGGCATGGCCTGTTCGCAGCTGTGCCTCGGGCCGGTGTCGGACCGCTGGGGCCGCCGGCCCGCGATCTTCGTGGGCATGGGGGTGGCGCTGGCGGGCGGGCTGCTGGCCTCGCTCGCGCCCGGCTTCGGCTGGCTGGTGGCGGGGCGGTTCCTGCAGGGGTTCGGCACCGGGGGGCTGAGGGTGGTCAGCTACGCGATCATGCGCGACCGGTTCTCGGGCGACGAGATGGCGCGGGTGGTGTCGCTGACCAACTCGGTTTTCGTGCTGATGGTGTTCACCGCGCCGATCGTGGGCACGGTGATGGTCGAGTTCGCCCACTGGCGCTGGGTCTTCGCGGTGACCGCCCTGCAGGCGCTGGGCACGACGGTGTGGTTCGCGCTCGCCCAGCCCGAGACGCTGGCCGAGGACCGGCGCCGCCCGATCTCGCCGGCCGCGGTGGCGCGGACCTTCGTCGAGATGCTGCGGATCCGGGCGATGCTCGCCTCGGTCATCGCGATCTCGGCGGTGTTCGGGGCCTTCGCCACCTTCCTCAGCTCGGCCCATGCGGTGCTGGGCGGGATCTACGAGCTGACCTGGGGGCTGCCGCTGGCCTTCGGGGGGATCTCGGCCTGTTTCGGGGTGGTCAGCTTCGCCAACTCGCGGCTGGTCACGCGGATCGGGGCGCCGCGGCTGACCCGCGGGGCGCTGGTGCTGTGGGCCGTCTCGGGCATCGGGGGCTGGGCGGTCTTCGCCGCGGCATTCGGGGGCGTGCCGCCGCTGCTGCTGTTCATGCTATGGTTAAGTCCCACGCTGGCGGTGTTCGGCATCCTGTTCGGCAACCTGCTGGCGATGGGGCTGACGCCGATGGGCGACCGGGCGGGAAGCGCCTCGTCGGTGCTGTCGGCCTCGGGGACCATGTGCGGGGTGGCGCTGGGGGCGGTGATGGTGGAGCTCTGGGACGGCACGGTGCTGCCGCTGGCCGGGATCATCGGGGCGGCGGGGGTCGTGGGCCTGATCGCGACCCGCTGGGGCAAGGTCTGCTGATGGCCGCGCCGCTGTCGATCGTGATCCCGACGCTGGAGGCCGCCGACGACCTCGGCCCCTGCCTCGCCGCGCTGGCCTCCGCCCTGACCGAGGGGCTGATCCGCGAGGTGATCCTGTCCGACGGCGGCTCCCGCGACGGGATCGCCGAGATCGCCGACGCCGCCGGCGCGGAGCTGGTCGCGGGCCCGCCCGGCCGCGGCGGGCAGCTCGCCCGCGGGGCGGAGGCGGCGCGCGGCGACTGGCTGCTGTTCGTGCATGCCGACACGGTGCTTTCGCCCGGCTGGTCCGAGGCGGTGCGCCGCCACATGGAGGCCGCGCCCGACCGCGCCGGCTGGTTCCGCCTGCGCTTCGACGAGCCCGGGGCGCCGGCCGCGCTCGTGGCCGCCTGGGCCAATTTCCGCGCCCGGCGCCTGGGCCTGCCCTATGGCGACCAGGGCCTGCTGGTGCGCGCCGCGGTCTACCGGCGGGCCGGCGGCTATCCCGACCAGCCGCTGATGGAGGACGTCAGCCTCGCCCGCCGCCTGCCCCTGGCGGAGCTCTCGGCCGAGGCCGTCACCTCGGCCCGCCGCTACCGCGCCGAGGGCTGGCTGCGGCGCGGCTGGCGCAATCTCTCGACGCTGGGCCTCTACTTCCTGGGCGCCAGCCCCGAGCGGCTCGCCCGCCGCTATGCCCGCTAGGCCGGCCCGCCCCACCGTCATCGTGTTCGTGAAGGAGCCGCGCCCGGGCCGCGTGAAGACGCGGCTGGCCCGCGGCGTCGGCCGCATCGAGGCGGCGCGGTG
>CAXGVP010000456.1:0-3928 GCA_964013055.1 uncultured Albimonas sp. | reverse complement strand
GGCGGCGGGGCGGAGGTGGAGCTGGCGGCGGCCGAACAGGGCGTCGCCCCCGGCCAGGCCTGCGTCTTCTACGCGACCGAGGGCACGCGCGTGCTGGGCGGGGGCTGGATCGCCCGGGGCTGAGGGCTCGCGCCAACGAAAAAGGCCGCGCCCGGGGTCCGGGCGCGGCCTTTTTCGTCTGACGCGCGGCGCGGTGGCCCGCGGCTCAGTGGGTCCAGGCGCCCCGACGCTCGAACGCGAAGTTCGAGCCGTAGCCCTTCGGCCGCACGTTGACCTTGCGCGACTTCGGCTCCTGCACCTGGGCGGGGATGCCGTGGCGCTGGGCGTAGTCCAGCGCGGCTTCCTTGCTGGGGAACTCGATGCGCACCTGGTTGCGGGTGCTGCCGCCGCCGGTCCAGCCCATCAGCGGATCGATGCGCTGCGCCTGCTCCGGAGCGAACTCCAGCACCCAGACCTGGGTGCGGGCCACGCCGGACTGCATGGCGGTCTTCGCGGGACGGTAGATTCGCGCGAGCATGTCGGACGCCCTCCTGAAACCTTCCCGCCGGATATGCCGCGGCGCGGCGCGAAGGGCAAGCGCGCGAAGGCGCGCGGGGGGCTTACGGCCTGGGGAGAGGCGGCGCGCGCGTCTCGAAATGCAACGGACGCAAGGCGTTGCGATGCCTAGAATGCGGATGAAACCGCCAGCTCGGCAAGGCTTGGGTAAGGGAATCACGCGATAAGCCTCCCCGGGTGACGGAGGCGCAGGCCTCCGAGGAGACGAGGATCCCTGGCGCAGGAGCGCCGACGGACCGCGGGACGACAGGCCGACCAGGGGTGGACGGCCAGGGTCCGCGACCGCGAGGGATGAGACATGATGGCCGTGCCGAGGGCTGAACGCCCGGCGGGCGGCCGCCCGGATCGAAGTCCGGACGACGTCCGAAGGACGCACCGTCGGCCGCGGCCTGCACGCCGGGGCGAGGCGCGTGGCTGCGCCCCTGTCGAAGGGGGCGCCGGCCGCGGGGTGCGGATCGGACGGGAGGCGACGCCGGCGGGGGCCGGCGGCCTCGCCCGGCCCGATGCGGGATCGCTCCCGGCAACGGGTCCGGGCCGCGAAGGACGCGCCCGGGCCGCCAGGCTCCAACCACCGGCGACACGGCCGGGCGCGCGCCGCCGAGACGGACGGCTGAACCCCGTGCCCTCGACGGACCCGCGGCGCCGTCGGCGCGCCCCTTTCCCGGGGCGGCCGGCGGCGCGCGGGACGCGATCCGACGCCCGGCAGGAAGGGGCGTCGATCCGCATCAGCGTGGCGGCAGCCCAGCCGGCGACGGCGGTCGGGCGTCTCGGCCCGTCTATCGCGGGCAGGCGCCCGACGGCGCCCCCAGAGATCAGGCGAGCCAGGAACTCATGTGCATGGACGCCGCTGGCGACGCCGCTCCCTGGCGGGAGTCGGCGGCGAGGCGCTCCCGGCCCGCAAGCGCACGATCGCCAAAGGCCGGGCGCGGTCAGTCGGAGGACGACCGACCGCGGCGCCTGGATTGTCGACCGGTGGACGCGCCCCGGCGGGATCGCGCTCCCGACCGCTGCGGAGCGACAGCTTCTCAGCAAGCGCCGTCAGCGGGAGCGTGTTGACGGATACCGGCATGTGGGGGCGGTCGGTGCGACCGAACTCCTCGGAGCCGCCGGGCGAAATCTGCGCCTCATGGGATCCGCCGCTGGCGCGCGCACCGGCTCCAGCGCGATCATTCGGCGGGCTCGGGCACCGGCAAGGCATGATCGTGGAGCCGCAAGCCGTCTGGGCACTGCCCCCCCCCGGGGGCTCTGCCGGTAGCCGCATGGGAGATGCCGCAAGGCGCACGTGCAAGCCTCAAGCCGCCGAGCGGAAAACGGAGAACGGAGAACGGAGAACGGAGAACGGAGAACGGAGTCGCACAAGCCGACCAAGCCGACCAAGCCGACCAAGCCGACCAAGCGCAAGAGCAAGACGGCGCAGGAGACACAAGCCGCCTCGTGCGCCTCGAACCGCAGACCCCCAGGGTCTCGTCCCGACGCCCCCCCCGGCCCAAGGCGTCGCTGCAAAAGAAAAGGGCTGGCCCTCCGTGTGGAAGACCAGCCCGGACCTCGGCCATGGGCCGCGTCCTTTCGCAAGGTTCACGGAAACTGTATTTCCGCGGGATAGGGTGATCGCCGACCGAACGCTTGGGAGCGAGGGGTGGGGTGGGTGGTGCCGCGCCCGGCCGGCGATCTTTCTTGTTGATCCACTTGAACCATACGTCCCTTGCGGACGCGTGGACAACAAGAATTTCAACCTTTGCGTGTGTCGCCTGGGATGTCTGCCTTACCCTCCGTTCTTCCGGCGGGCGCTTGATTAACCCCGCGACAAGGCCAATGTCGGGTAAAACGGTGAAGAGAGGGTTAAGGATGTCGGTGGATTCGTTGGTCACCATCCCCGAGCCGCGAAAGCGCGAGAAGCTCGAGGGCGGCGTGCGCCTGGAGATGGTCACCGAATACGAGCCCGCCGGCGACCAGCCCACCGCCATCGCCGAGATCGCCGAGGCGATCGAGGCCGGCGAGCGCGACCAGGTCCTGCTGGGCGCCACGGGCACCGGCAAGACCTTCACCATGGCCAAGGTGATCGAACAGACCCAGCGCCCCGCGCTCATCCTTGCGCCGAACAAGACGCTTGCGGCGCAACTTTATGGCGAGTTCAAGCGGTTCTTCCCCAACAACGCCGTGGAGTATTTCGTCTCGTATTACGACTACTACCAGCCCGAGGCGTATGTTCCCCGCTCGGACACCTATATCGCCAAGGAATCCCAGATCAACGAGCAGATCGACCGGATGCGCCACGCCGCCACCCGCTCCCTGCTCGAGCGGGACGACGTGATCATCGTCGCCTCGGTCAGCTGCATCTACGGCATCGGCGCGGTCGAGACCTACGGCGCGATGACCCAGGACCTGATCTCGGGAAACGAGTACAATCTTAGGGACATCATGCGCGAATTGACCGCGCAGCAATACCGCCGCAACGACGCCGCCTTCGCCCGCGGCACGTTCCGGGTGCGCGGCGACTCGCTCGAGGTCTGGCCCGCCCACCTCGAGGACCGCGCCTGGCGATTCTCCTTCTTCGGCGAGGAGCTCGAATCGATCGTCGAGTTCGATCCCCTGACCGGAGAGCGAATCGCCGACCTGCAGAAGGTCCGCATCTACGCGAACTCGCACTACGTCACCCCGCGCCCGACGATGCAGCAGGCGGTGAAGGGCATCAAAGCCGAGCTGCGGATGCGCCTCGACCAGCTGGTCAAGGAGGGCCGGCTGCTGGAGGCCCAGCGCCTCGAACAGCGCACCAACCACGACGTCGAGATGCTGGAGGCGACCGGGGTCTGCAACGGCATCGAGAACTACTCGCGCTATCTCACCGGCCGCGCGCCGGGCGAGCCGCCGCCCACGCTGTTCGAATACATCCCTGACAACGCGCTGGTCTTCGCGGACGAGAGCCACGTCACCGTCCCCCAGCTCGGCGGCATGTACCGGGGCGACTACCGGCGCAAGTTCACCCTGGCCGAGCATGGCTTCCGCCTGCCCAGCTGCATGGACAACCGCCCCCTCAAGTTCGAGGAATGGGACGCGATGCGCCCCCAGTCCGTCTTCGTCTCCGCCACCCCCGCCGCGTGGGAGCTGGAACAGACGGGGGGCGTCTTCACCGAACAGGTGATCCGCCCCACCGGCCTGCTGGATCCGCCCGTCGAGATCCGGCCGGTGGAGACCCAGGTCGACGACCTCCTCGACGAGGTGAAGCGCGTGGCGCTCGACGGCGGCCGGGTGCTGTGCACCACGTTGACCAAGCGCATGGCCGAGGACCTGACCGAATACCTCCACGAGCAGGGCGTGCGGGTGCGCTACATGCACTCCGACATCGACACGATCGAGCGGATCGAGATCATCCGCG
>CAXGVP010000455.1:0-3935 GCA_964013055.1 uncultured Albimonas sp. | reverse complement strand
CCGGGGACCGTCGCGGCGGGCCTTGCGCCCCGGCGCCTGCCGTGGGCGCGGCCCGCGTCTTCGGGCCCGGACCCCGTCGCCGTCGCGGCGCAGCCAAGCCCGCCCGCAGGGCGCCTGTGGGCCGGGGAACCCGGCCCTTGCGCCTCGCATCCGCGGCCCCGCCGCGCCCCCTTCGGAGGCCCCTCGCATGAGCTGGATCATCCGCCGCGGCCGCGCGCTGGTCATCGCCGCCCCGACCCTGTGGCTGGCGCTGTTCTTCCTGATCCCCTTCCTCGTGGTGCTGCGGGTCAGCTTCTCCGAGCCCGCCATCGCGCGCCCGCCCTACACGTCGCTGTTCGACTGGGACGACGGCCTGCTGACCATCACGCTCAACCTCGGCAACTACAGCTACCTGCTCGAGGACGACCTCTACCTCTCGGCCTACCTGAACTCGATCTGGATGGCCTCGGCCTCGACCGTGATCTGCCTGCTGATCGCCTACCCGATGGCGCTGTGGATCTCCCGATCGCCGATGAAGAACCTGCTGCTGATGCTGGTGATCCTGCCGTTCTGGACCAGCTTCCTGCTGCGCATGTACGCGCTGATCGGCCTGATGAGCCCCACCGGCTTCATCAACTCGGCGCTGGGCCTCGTCGGCCTCGGCCCGATCACCATGCTGCAGACCGATTTCGCGGTCTACATGGGCATGGTCACCGGCTACCTGCCGCTGATGATCCTGCCGCTCTATTCCACGCTGGAGAAGCTCGACGGCGCCCTGCTCGAGGCCTCCCACGACCTCGGCGCGAAACCCTGGCGGGCCTTCGTCGACGTCACCCTGCCGCTGTCGATGCCCGGCGTCATCGCGGGCAGCCTGCTGGTCTTCATCCCCTCGGTCGGCGAATACGTGATCCCCGCGCTGCTCGGCGGCCCCGACCAGCTGATGATCGGCAAGACCCTGTGGACCGAGTTCTTCAACAACCGCGACTGGCCGCTGGCCTCGGCCGTGGCGATCGCCATGCTGGCCTTCCTGGTGGTGCCGATCATGTTCGCGCGCAACGCATTGGGCGTGAAGGAATGATGGGGCATGAAGGAGTGAGAGGATGAGCGACTCCCGCATGTCCGGGCGCGGCCTTTCGCGCTTCGCCCTGCCGGCGGCCGCGGCCTTCGGCTTCGCGGTGCTCTACGTGCCGCTGGCGATCATGGTGATCTACTCGTTCAACGCCTCGAAGCTCGCCTCGGTCTGGGGGGGCTGGTCGACGCAGTGGTACGGAGAGCTGCTGCGCAACGACCAGATCCTGCAGGCGGCCTGGGTCAGCCTGAAGGTGGCGGCGATGTCGGCCACGCTCGGCACCATCTTCGGCTGCCTGATCGGCTACGCCATGTCCCGCTTCGGCCGCTTCCGCCCGCGCCTGCTGCTGTCGGGCATGGCCACGGCGCCGATCGTGATGCCCGACGTGGTGACCGGCCTGTCGCTGCTGCTGCTGTTCATCTCGATGGAGGCGCTGCTGGGCTGGCCGGCCGAGCGGGGCGTCGACACCATCGTCATCGCCCACGCCACCTTCTGCATGGCCTTCGTGGCGGTGGTGGTGCAGGCGCGGCTGACCGACGTCGACACCTCGGTCGAGGAGGCGGCGATGGACCTCGGCGCCCGCCAGCCGCGGGTGTTCTTCGACGTCACCCTGCCGATGATGACCCCGGCGCTGGTGGCGGGGTGGCTCTTGAGCTTCACCCTCTCCCTCGACGACCTGGTGATTGCGAGCTTCGTCTCCGGTCCCGGCGCCTCGACCCTGCCGATGGTGGTGTTCTCCAAGGTGCGGCTGGGCGTGACGCCGGAGATAAACGCGCTGGCCACGCTGTTGATCCTGCTGGTCGCGACCTTCGTGGCGCTGGCGGCCTGGCGGATGCGACGGGCCGGGAAAGCCTGACGCGCGACCTGCGCGTTCCGCCCTGCGGCGCCGAGACGTCGCAAACACCCCTCGCGCCCGGCGGCGCGGGGGCGTAGGGTGCGCTCGCCTCCCTGCCGCCCGGCAGGGATACCTGAGTCGACCAGAACCGTGGGAGAGACGCCCGTGACCCGTCGCGCCGCCATCGTCGCGCCCCTGCGCACCCCCATCGGCCGCTTCGGCGGCGCCTTCAAGGACCTGCCGGTCGAGCAGCTGGGCGGCGCCGCCGCCCGCGCCGTGATCGCCCAGTCGGGCATCGACCCCGCGCGCATCGACGACGTGGTCTTCGCCCAGTCCTACGCCAACTCCGAGACCCCCTGCACCGGCCGCTGGATCGCGCTCGCCGCCGGTCTGCCGGTGGAGGTGCCGGGCCTGCAGCTCGACCGTCGCTGCGGCGGCGGGCTTCAGGCCATCGCCACCGCCGCGATGATGGTCCAGACCGGCGCCTGCGACGCGGTGCTCGCCGGCGGCGTCGAGAGCATGAGCCGGATCGAGTACTACTCGACCGACATGCGCTGGGGCAAACGCGCGGGCACCGCGCAGTTCTACGACCGCCTCGACCGGGGCCGCGAGCGCTCCCAGCCCGAGGACCGCTTCGGCAAGATCTCGGGCATGATCGAGACGGCTGAAAACCTCGCCCGCGACTACCAGATCGCCCGCGAGGACGCCGACGCCTTCGCCGCCGCCTCCCACGCCAAGGCGCACGCCGCCTGGGAGGAGGGCCGCTTCGAGGGCGAGGTGATCAAGGTCGACGTGCCCCAGCGCAAGGGCGATCCGGTGAGCGTGGCCCGCGACGAGGGCATCCGCCCCGAGGCGACGGCCGAGAGCCTGGCCAAGCTGCGCGCGATTTCCAAGGGCGGCACGGTGACGGCAGGCAACGCCTCGCAGCAGAACGACGCGGCGGCGGCCTGCCTGGTGGTGGCCGAGGACAAGCTGGAGGAGTTCGGGCTCGAGCCGCTCGCCTTCCTCACCGGCTGGGCGGCGGCGGGGTGCGAGCCCTCGCACATGGGCATCGGCCCGGCGCCGGCGACGAAGCGGGTGATGGAGCGCAACGGCCTGACGCTCGACCAGATGGACTTGATCGAGGTGAACGAGGCCTTCGCCTGCCAGGTGCTGTCGGTGCTGAAGGAGTGGGGGATGGACGCCTCCGACCCGCGGCTGAACGTCAATGGCTCGGGCATCTCGCTGGGCCACCCGATCGGGGCCACGGGCGTGCGGATCATGACCACGCTGCTGCACGAGATGAAGCGGCGCGGGGCGAAATACGGGCTCGAGACCATGTGCGTCGGCGGCGGCCAGGGGGTCGCGGCGATCTTCGAGGCGGCCTGATCCGTCTCGCCCCCGGAGCTGTGGACAGGAAAGGGACGGCCCCCGGGTCGTCCCTTTTTCGCGCGCCGGCTCCCGGGCCCGCAGGCGCCCTGCGGGCGGGCTTGGCTGGGCCGCGCGTCGGCGCGGAGGCGGCGCGACAGTCCCGCGCCGTGCAAGGGGACGGGCGTCGCAGGGCGTCGGCGTCCCGGCATCGGATGACCATGGCCCCCGGGGCCCCCAGGGCCGCCAACCGCGCGACGCAGGCGCATCCCGGCGGCGGGATGCCCCCCGCGGCGGGCGCTCCGGGCGCCTGGACCGCGCTTCGACCGCGCCCGGTGCGGCGCAGCCAAGCCCGCCCGCAGGGCGCCTGTAGACCGCTTGCGAAAGGGTCGCGACCTGCGCGCCGGGCGGCGCCCGGTCAGGTCCGGTCAGGCCGGGTCGCCGACCGCCTCGCCGGCCTCGGCGCCCGGGGCGGCCCAGTTCTCGCCGGCCGCCACCAGGCAGGCGAGGCCGTTGGGCATCGACATGATGATCGTCCAGGAGCCGGTCTCGGACGAGGCGTAGACCTCCACCACCGCCTGGCCGCGCTGCAGGCCGTAGCCGCGGCGGGTCTCGCCGTACTTGGCCTCCAGGCGGGAGACGACCTCGGCCCGCGCGCCGCAGGCCGCGCCGCTCTGGGCCGGGACCGCGGACTGCGCGGCGGCC
>CAXGVP010000454.1:0-3943 GCA_964013055.1 uncultured Albimonas sp. | reverse complement strand
CGCGCCGACGCCCGCGCCGGCCTGCGCGGCCAGCTGCGCTGGGGCGAGCACGGGCCAGGGATCGCCATGGACCTCTCCGCGCTGGCCCGCCTGCGCCTCGGCCTGCTCAAGGCCCGTACCAAACCGTTCCGGAACCCCGCCCGATGATGAAGCTTCGCCACGCCGCCGCCTCGCCCTTCGTGCGCAAGGTCATGGTCCTGCTGCACGAGACCGGACAGGTCGGGGACGTGGAGCTGGAGAACGGCTCCACCTCGCCGCTCGATCCCAACCCGGGCAACCTCGCCGTGAACCCGCTGGGCAAGATCCCCTGCCTGGTCACCGAGGCCGGCGCGCCGATCTACGACAGCCGCGTCATCACCCGCTATCTCGACACGCTGCACGACGGCGCGAAGCTCTACCCCGAGGGCGACGCCCTGTGGCCCGCGCTGGTGATGGAGGCGACCGGCGACGCGATGATGGAGGCCGGCGTCGGCATCATCTACGAGCGTCGCCTGCGCGAGGAGGCCAAGCGCTCCGAGGCCTGGATGGCCGCCCAGCGGGGCAAGATCGCCCAGGCGATGGACAAGCTGGAGAGCACGCGCTTCGCCGAGAGCCTGGACATGGGCCAGGTCTCGGTCGCCTGCGCGCTGGGGTATCTGGATTTCCGCTTCCCCGAGTGGGACTGGCGCAGCGGCCGCGGCTCGCTGGCGGCCTTCGCCCGGCGGATGGAGAAGCGCGCCTCCTTCCAGGCCACGGCGCCGGCATGACGCAGCTCAACGCGCTCGGCCAGCCGATCGGCGAGGCGCTGCCCGACTGGACGCCGCCGCCCGTCCCCGCCCGCGCGGCGCTGGTCGGCCGCTGGGCGAGCCTGGAGCCGCTGGACCCCGCGCGCCATGGCGACGAGCTGTGGGACGCGGCCCTGCAGGACCCCGAGGGGCGCAGCTGGACCTGGCTGGGCGACGGGCCGTTCGAGAGCCGGGCCGAGTTCGACGCGCTGCTGGCGCGCAATGCCGCCGGCGCCGATCCGATGTTCTTCGCCCTGCGCTCGGCCGCGACCGGGCGGGCGGAGGGCTGGTGCTCGCTGATGCGCATCGCGCCCTCCGCCGGGACCATCGAGGTCGGCTGGATCTGGTGGGGGCCGCGGATGCAGCGCACCCCCGCCGCGACCGAGGCGATCTTCCTGCTGATGCGGGAGGTGTTCCGCCTGGGCTACCGCCGGTTCGAGTGGAAATGCGACACGCTCAACGCCGCCTCGCGTGCGGCGGCGATGCGCTTCGGCTTCTCCTACGAGGGCGTGTTCCGCCAGGCCGTGGTCTACAAGGGCCGCAGCCGCGACACCGCCTGGTATGCGATGATCGACCGCGAGGCGCCCCGGCTGGAGGCCGCCTACGCCGCCTGGCTCGACCCCGCCAATTTCGACGCCGAGGGGCGCCAGAAGACCCGGCTTGCGGAGCTGACCGCGCCGGTGCTGGTCGCCCGCGGCTGAGCGCCCGCGCCCGGGGCGACCCGGGCGCGCGTCTTGACTTGCCAGGCCCGGGGGCCGATCTGCGGACCCTGCCCAGCGATCTCTCCCGCCCCCCGAGGACCGTTTTGACCGACACTTCCGACCAGACCGCCCCGCTGATCTCCGCCGATCCCGCGGCGCTCGCCTTCCTGCTCTCGCGCCGCTCGCGCATCGCCAAGACCCTGACCTTCCCCGGGCCGGACCGGGCGAGCGTGGAGACGATGCTCAAGGCCGCCGCCCGTTCTCCCGACCATGGCAAGATGGAGCCCTGGCGCTTCGTGGTGCTGGCGGGGGAGGAGGCGGCGAAGCTGGGCGCGCTGACCCGCAGCCTCGGGACCGCGCGGGGCATCGACCCCGACCGGCTGGAGAAGCACGCCGAGCCCTTCGAGCTGACGCCGCTGACCGTCGCGGTGATCGCCGCGCCGAAGGACACCGCGAAGGTGCCGGAGGTCGAGCAGACCCTGTCGGCCGGGGCGGTGTGCCTGGCGCTGCTGAACGCCGCGCTGGCCTCGGGCTGGGGCGCCAACTGGCTGACCGCCTGGATGGCCCAGGACCGCGAGTTCCTGGAGACGGGGCTGGGCCTTGCGCCGAGCGAGTGGGTGGCGGGCTTCATCCATGTCGGGACCCCCACCCGCCCGGTGACCGAGCGCCCGCGCCCGGACATGGAGGCGAAGGTCGAGTGGCGGGGGATGTGAGCCGATGATCGGGGATTTCCTGAGGGCCGTCGGGCAGATCGGCGACCCGCGCTTTCGTCGCGTGTTCCTGCTCTCGATCGGCCTGACGGTCGCCCTGCTGGTCGCGGCCATGTTCGGCTGGGGCCAGCTGGTGGCGATGATCCCCGAGAGCGGGCTGACCGCCTTCGGCTACGACCTGTCGTTCCTGGACGGGGCGGTGGACATCCTCGCCTGGACCGCGGGGGCGCTGGGGGCCGTCTTCCTGATGTTCCCGGTCGCCGCGCTGTTCATCGGCCTGTTCCTCGAGGAGATCGCCGAGGCGGTGGAGGCGAAGTTCTATCCCGCCCTGCCGCCCGCGCGCTCGATGACCTGGCTGGAGATCCTGGCCGACGGGCTGATCTTCACCGCGGCGCTGATCGGGCTCAACCTGGTGGGGCTGGTGATCTACTTCGCCGTGCCGCCGGCGGCGCCGTTCGTGTTCGTGATCATCAACGGCTGGCTGCTGGGACGGCAGTATTTCGAGCTCGCCGCCGCCCGGCGGGTGGGCGCGAAAGAGGCCCGGATCCTGCGCAAGCGGATGGGCGGGCGGATCTTCGCGGCGGGCGTGCTGATGGCGCTGGCGCTGTCGATCCCGTTCGTGGCGCTGGCGATCCCGGTGCTGGCGGTGGCCACCTTCACCCACATGTTCCATCGCTCCCGCGGGGAGATCCCCGCGGGCTGAGACGGCCGGGGCGGCTGCGTCCGATCAGGAGCCGACAACCGGAGCGGAGGCGCCTGCGCAGGCGCCGACGGTCGGCGTCGGCTTCGCCTGCTCAGGGAGCCGGCGGTCGGCGTCGGCGGCGTCCGATCAGGAGCCGACGGTCGGCGTCGGCTTCTTGGAGGAGGAGGAGCAGCCCCCCTCGGCCATGGCCGGGGCGGCGGCGAAGGCGGCCACGCCCAGGACGAGCGTGGCGAGGACGGCGGCGAGGCGAAGACGGGTCATCGGAAATCTCCCTGGACCGGAGGTCGGTTGCCGGCAGCCTACCATGACGCTGCGTCGGAGCCTCATCACGCGCGCGTGACGCGGCGGGCCGGCGCGGATGACGTCCCCATCCCGGACGCCGAAGGGGCCTCGCGGCTCGGGACCTGTCGGAGGGGCCTGCCGGTTGCGGGGCGCCCGGCGAGGCGTCGGGGGGGAACGCGGCGGGGCGCGCGGGGCCTCAGTTGAAGCGCACCGGCAGCAGGAAGCTGCGGCGCTGGCCGCCGAGCCCGGCGGGGGCCGAGGGGAATGGCGCCGCGGCCGCCACGGCGCGCAGCGCGGCCCGGTCGAGGGCGGCGCCGGCGCTGCGCCGGATGGCGTGGGACAGAAGGCTGCCGTCGGCCGAGACCACCAGCATCACCAGCGCCTCGCCCCGCCCGTCGCCGCGGTCGAGCTCCCGGCGGCCCTGCACCTGGGTGCGGATCCGGGCGCCCCATTCCATCACCAGCTGACGCGCCGCGTCCGGGTCGGCCCCGGCCGCCGCGGGCCCCTGCGAGGCCCCCGCGGTCGCGCCGCCGCCCGCCCCGGCCGCGCGCGTATCGCGCGCGGCGTCCCCAACGGCGTCCGGGTCAGCGTCCGGGGCGGCATCGGCGTCGTTCCGCGCCGCCTGCACAGGGGCCTCCGGCGCCGCCCTGGCGGAGGCGGCAGGGCGCGGGGCTTGGGGCTTCGGCTCGGGCTCGGGCTTGGGCTCGGGGCGCTGCTGGGCGACCTGCTGGCGGCGGACGGGACGGGCCGGCGGCTCGGGGCGCGCGGGGGGCGCGGGGGGGG
>CAXGVP010000453.1:0-3950 GCA_964013055.1 uncultured Albimonas sp. | reverse complement strand
GGACAGGCGCGGGGCTTGTTCTTGGGTGAGTCAGGAGCCCGCCGGAGGCTCCCCCTTCCGAAGCTTCCTCGCCCCCTCCCACCAGGAACAGGCCCAGCCAAGCCCGCCCGCAGGGCGCCTGCAGACCGCCCCGCCGCGCCTGCGCGGCGCGGCCGTCAGGCCGATCCCGACCGATCCGCCCCCGTCATTCCCGCCACCACACGTCCGGCAGCCACCCCGGCCAGTCGCCGTACAGCGGCAGCCGCTCGGGGTGGTGGAGGTCGGCGCGATAGGCGATGCGGCTCTCGGGGGCGTACCACAGCGGAATGAACCAGATCCCCGTGGTGAGCGCCCGGTCCAGCGCCCGCACCGCCGCGCGCTGGTCGTCGAGCGTCGCCGCCGCCAGCAGCGCCTCGATCGAGGCCTCGACCGCGGGGCTGTCGATGCCCGGGTAGTTGCGCGTGCCCGGCTGGGTCGCGCCCGCCCGGCCCCAGTAGAAGCGCTGCTCGGCGCCGGGGCTCAGGCTCATCGCCCAGGTGTTGACGATCATGTCGAAGTCGTATTCCGAGCGCCGCGCCTCGTACTGCGCGCCGTCCACCAGCCGCACCGAGGCCTCGATCCCCAGCGGCTGCAGCTGGCGGGCGAAGACCTCGGCCGCCGTCTCCCAGGCCGAGCCGCCCAGCAGGATCTCGAAGCGGAAGGGGGCGCCCTGCGCGTCCACCAGCACCCCGTTCTCGACCGACCAGCCCGCCTCCGACAGCAGCTTCGCCGCCGCGCGCAGGTTGCGCCGGTTGCGGCCCGAGCCGTCGGTCGCGGGCCACGCGAAGGCCTCGTCCAGCGCGCCCTCGGGCAGTTGGCCCGCGAAGGGCGCCAGGATCTCCCGCTCGCGCCCCTCGGCCGGCCCCTCGAAGCCCAGCACCGAGCCCCCGAACGGGCTGCGCACGCGGGCGAAGGCGCCGCGGTTGAGGGTCTGGTTCACCCATTCGAAGTCGAAGGCCAGCGCCAGCGCCTCGCGCACCCGGATGTCGGAGAAGACCGCCCGGCGGGTGTTGAACACGAAGCCGATCATGCCCGAGGGCCGGCCCGAGGGGATCGTCTCCTGCACGATCTCGCCGCGCTGGGCGGCGGGGAAGGCGTAGCCGTCCTCCCAGCGGGCGGGGTCGCCCTCGCGCACCAGGTCGATCTCGCCGGCGCGGAACGCCTCGAACAGCGCGGCGCCGTCCTTGAACCACTCGTGGCGGATGGTCTCGAGGTTGAAGCGGCCCCGGTTGGCCGGCAGCTCCGTCCCCCACCAGTCGGGATCCTTGCGGAACACGACCCGCCGACCCGGCTCGACCTCCTCGAGCAGATAGGGGCCCGAGGCGACGGGCGGGACCAGCGAGCTCTCGGCGAAGTCGCGGCCCGCGTAGTGGGCTTCCTGCAGGATCGGGCGCAGGGCGAGGATCAGCGGCAGCTCCGCGTCCGGCTCCACGAAGTCGAAGCGGACCGAGCGCTCGCCCGTCCGCTCCCACCCCGCCACCCGCGCCCAGGTGGAGCCGAAGCCCGGCAGGCCCTTCTCGGCCAGGGTCTCCATCGACCAGATCACGTCCTCGACCGTCACCGGGGACCCGTCGGAGAAGCGGGCGCGGGGGTCGAGCGTGAACTCCACCCAGGCGCGGTCCTCGGGCACGGTCACGCTCTCGGCCAGCGAGGGATAGAGCGCGAAGGGCTCGTCGATCGACCGCACCATCAGCGATTCGATCATCAGCCCGCGCACCGCCCAGACCGAGCGGCCCTTGAGGATGTAGGGGTTGAGCGAGTCGAATCCCCCGATCTCGCCCAGCACGATCCGCCCGCCCTTGGGCGCGTCGGGATTCGCGTAGGGCAGGTGATCGAAGTCCGCGGGCAGCTCCGGCGCGCCGAGCATCGCAAGACCCTGCGTGGCCTCCGCCGCCGACACGCTGCATGTAGCGCCAAGCGCCAGATGCAGAGCCAGCGCGGCGCTCGCGGCCAGCCCTCGCGCCCCTGCGCGCGCTTCACGCAAAAGCGACGAGAATCGCGTCAAACGCCCGCCGTCGCGAAACTTTCGCTTGCCCAGGGGGCGCGCTGTTCCGTATCCTCCCCCCACTGCTCGATAGGTTTCTTGCCTGTATGAAACCTGCCTCAACACTGGACGCCCTCCTCGGAGGGCGTTCTTTTTTTGCGCCCTCCCCTGCCCGAAGTTTCCGACCGCGCCGCGCCGCTTTCCTGCGTCGCATCGGCGCGCGCCGCTCGATTTTGCGCCTGCGAAGACCTACCGTCCTGTCGCCGGCGCGGCGCGCCCGCTCCCGAAAGTCGGCCCCCCGAGGGGGCCCCGACTGGAACGGCCGCGGCGCTGCGCACCCTAATTCTCGCAGGAGCGAAACGCGACATGTCTCTCACCGGAAAAACCGCCGTGGTGACGGGGTCGAACTCGGGCATCGGGCTCGGCATCGCCGAATGCCTCGCCGCCCGCGGCGCCCGGGTCGTGATCAATTCCTTCTCCGATTCCGACGACGACCACGCGCTCGCCGCCAAGATCGCGAAGGAACACGGCACGGACGTGGCCTACATCCAGGCCGACATGAGCAAGGGCGACCAGTGCCGCGCCCTGCTGACCAAGGCCGAGGCGAAATTCGGCGGCGTCGACATCCTGGTCAACAACGCCGGCATCCAGCACGTCGCCCCGATCGAGGACTTCCCGCCCGAGAAGTGGGACGCGATCATTGCGATCAACCTCTCCTCGACCTTCCACACCACCGCCGCGGCGCTGCCGATCATGCGCAAGGGCGGCTGGGGGCGGGTGGTCAACATCGCCTCGGCCCACGGGCTGACCGCCTCGCCCTACAAGGGGGCCTATGTGGCGGCCAAGCACGGCATCGTCGGCTTCACCAAGGTCACCGCGCTGGAGACCGCGCGCGAGCCGATCACCTGCAACGCCATCTGCCCGGGCTACGTTCTGACGCCGCTGGTCGAGGCGCAGATCCCCGACACGATGAAGCAGTACGGGATGGAGCGCGACGAGGTGATCGAAAAGGTGATCCTCGACCGCCAGCCCTCCAAGGAGTTCGCCACCGTCGAGCAGCTCGGCGGCACGGTGGCCTTCCTGTGCTCGGACGACGCGGCCCAGATCACCGGCACGACGATCTCGGTCGACGGCGGCTGGACCGCCCTGTGAGACCTCCGGCGGGGGCGCGCCTGCGTCCCCGCCGCCGCTGTCGCGATCGCGCGACAGCGTGCCTCAAGGTGAACGCGAGGCCACCGCGCGCCCCCTCTGCTATGTCTCGGCGGTCAGTTGGGGAATATTGAGCGGCAATGTCCAAGAGCATCGGCTACCGCCCGGATATCGACGGCCTGCGGTCCATCGCCGTCGTTCCGGTCATCCTGTTTCACGCGGGCCTGTCGGGGGTCGGCGGAGGCTTCGTCGGGGTCGACGTGTTCTTCGTGATCTCGGGCTTCCTGATCACCTCGATCCTGCGGCGCGAGATCGAGGAGCGCCGCTTCTCGATCGTGAATTTCTACGAGCGGCGCGCCCGCCGGATCCTGCCGGCGCTGTTCGCGGTGATCGCCTTCACCCTCGTCGCAAGCGCCGTGATCCAGTCGCCGGGCCTGTTCCTGGAGACGGGCAAGGCCACGATCGCGACGGTGCTGTTCGGCTCCAACATTCTGTTCTGGCAGACCAACGGCTACTTCGCGCCGGCGTTGGAGAGTCAGCCCATGCTGCACACCTGGTCGCTGGCGGTCGAGGAGCAGTTCTACATCCTGTTCCCGCCGCTGCTGATGGCCCTGGCCGCCTTGGGCGCGCGGTCGATCCGCTGGCTGCTGGCGGCGGCGATCGCGGGGTCGTTCGCGCTGGCCGCCTACGGGGTCGCGACAGGGGCCAACTGGGCTTTCTTCCTGCTGCCGCCCCGCGCCTGGGAGCTGGGGATCGGCGCCGCGCTGGCCTACGGAATGGCGCCGGCGACCGCGCCCCG
>CAXGVP010000452.1:0-3978 GCA_964013055.1 uncultured Albimonas sp. | reverse complement strand
GGCCAGCCAGTCGAGGAACGGGCGCCCGAGGCGCTCGGCCAGCGCCTCCTCGGCGGCGGTGCGGAACCACCACACGACCTTCACCCGCGCCTGCTCCGCGAACTCCGGATAGACGTAGGCGCAGCCCAGGTAGGCGTCGTCGCGCACATCGGCGATCACCCAGGCGAAGGACCGCCCCGCCTCGAACTCCCGCCGATGCCAGCAGAGATCCACGAGGTTCTCCTCGCGCGAGATCCCCTCGGGCCAGTCCGAGCCGTCGCCGAACAGCCCGATCAGCGCCGCCTCGCTCTCGCGCAGGGCGTCGAGGTCGTCGTCCAGATCCTCCGGCCCCAGCGCGCGCAGGTGGAACGGTCCCAGCCGCAGCCGCGCGGGGATGGCGCGGCCGGCGAAGGCGGGATGCGGGTCCACGCAGGCCTCAGCCGCGCGCGGGCGCGGTGTCGGCGGGGGCCTCGCCCTCGATCGGCTTCGCCTCGCGCTTGAAGGGATTGTCGTCGGGCACCTCGAAGTCGGGGACCAGCTCGCCCCTGGCATGGGCGTCGGACATGTAGCGGAAGCCGCCGATGGTCATCCGCATCAGGTGGTCGCCCGCCTTGAACGGCGGATATTTCTCCATCGCCTCCGGGGTCCGGAATTTCTCCAGCGGCTGCACCACGGCGTGGTAGTTCAGGCCGAAGAACAGCGGGCAGGAGAACCGCTCCGTCCCCTGGTTGAGCACCCGGTGCTGGGTGGACTTGTAGCGCCCGCCCGACCAGGCCTCGAAGATGTCGCCGATGTTGACCACGAAGGCGCCGGGGATCGGCGGCGCCTCCACCCACCGGTCCTCCGCGTTCATCACCTGCAGGCCGGGTCCGCCGGTGTGCAGAATCGTGAAACACTCGAAGTCGGAGTGGCTGTCGATGCCCACGTAGTCGGTCGACTTCGGCATGTCGTTGGGCACATACCGCAGCAGCCGCAACTGCGAGGTCGGACAGGTGCACTGCGCGCGCAGCTCGTCCTTGTCGACGCCCAGCTCGAAGGCGAGGCAGTCCAGCATCCGCAGCCCCAGCGCGAAGACCGCCTCGTAATAGGCCGAGACGGTCTCCTTCCAGCCCGGGATCTCCGGCCAGACGTTGGGCCCGGTCATCCGCCAGCCGGCGAGGTGATCGGGATGATCCGCCGGCGCCTCGAAGCCCATGTCCCAGGCCTCGTTGAAGTTGATGCGCTTCGGGAATTTCGACCCATTCTCCTCGAACGGCACATAGCCGCGATGGTGGGTCGAGAACCCGCACCAGTTGCGCATCTTGAAGCGGCGAGAGCGGCCGTGGAAGTCCCTCGAGGCCGCCATCACCCCGTCGACCAGGTCCTGCGGCACCCCGTGGTCGACGATGTAGAAGAACCCCGAACTCCGCGCCGCCTCACCCAGGCTCTGCGCCACCGCCGCGATCCCCTCGGCCGAGCCGTCAGAGAGCGGCCCGAGGTCGACCACAGGCAGCTGCGCATCCTCCAGCGTCAACGCGCGATGGTCTGCGGGCAGGGCGTCGGCGGGACCGTCATGCATGGCCAGGCTCCAGGATCGGGCTTCGAGCTCCCCTCATCCTGCCATCCTGCAATTTGTTTGACCATGCCAACCTGATCGCCCAACAAGTCGCCAGATAAGCCCCCACAACTGCCCCTAAACCAGGCGCCACGCCTCTCCCGGCGTCCCACCGCCCGCCCCGGGCTCCCCCTGCCCCACGCGCCCCTCGGTGAGCGCCTGTTCTCCGGAGCCGTCCATCGCGGATGCCGTAAGAGCGACTCGGGGGGAGCGGTCCAGGATCGCGAAGCGACCGCGCTTGCGCGGCTTGTCCTTGACCGCTCCCCCCGAGTCGCTCAGGCATCAGACGCGATGGACGGCTCCGGAGGACAGGCGCGGGGCGTCTTGTTCTTGGGTGAGTCAGGAGCCCGCCGGAGGCTCCCCCGCCCGCCGATCTCCCCTGCCACCGCCCCGGGCGCGCCCCGGCCAAGCCCGCCCGCAGGGCGCCTGTAGACCGCTCCCCCCTCCCGACATTCGCCGATCCGCCCTATATCGACCCCGACACGAGGGGAAAGGGCCGCCAGTCTTGGGCATCTTCGACATCGCCGACGATCTCTCCCGCTGGGTCGAGGACGCGCAGGAGGGCCTGAGCGGCCTGACCGAGCCCACCCTTCGGCTGGGCGTCACCGGCCTGTCGCGGGCCGGCAAGACGGTGTTCATCACCTCGCTGGTCGCCAACCTCCTCGACCGCGGCCGCATGCTGCACCTCGAGGCGCAGGCCGAGGGCCGGATCCTCGCCGCCGCCCTGCGCCCCGGCCCCGACCGCGAGACCCCGCGCTTCGACTTCGAGGGCCACCGCGCCGCCCTGCTGGGACCCGAGCCGCACTGGCCCAGCTCCACCCGCAACGTCTCCACCCTGCGGCTGAGTTTTCGAACCCGGCCGGGCGGCCTGCTGGGCGGGCTGACCGGCCCCGGCGCCCTGCATCTCGACATCACCGACTACCCCGGCGAGTGGCTGCTGGACCTGCCGCTGATGTCCCAGTCCTACGCCGAGTGGTCCGCCAAGGCGCTGGCGGAGGCCGAAGAGCCCGCCCGCGCCCCCCATGCGGGCGAGTGGCTGCGCCTCGCCCACGACCTCGCCGGGAAACCGTTCGAGGAGACGGACGCCCGCGCCCTCTCCACCGCCTTCACCGCCTACCTCGACGCCTGCCGCAAGGCGGGGCTGTCGGGTCTCGCCCCCGGCCGCTTCCTGATGCCGGGAGAGCTCGAGGGCTCCCCCGCGCTGGCCTTCGCCCCCCTGCCGCCGGGCCCCCGCAAGGGCCTGCGCAACGAACTCGACCGGCGGTTCGAGGCCTACAAGCGCGCCGTGGTGCGCCCGTTCTTCCGCGACCACTTCGCCAAGATCGACCGGCAGGTGGTGCTGGTGGACCTGCTCTCGGCGCTCGACGCCGGCCCCGCCGCGGTCGAGGACCTGCGCCGGGCGCTGCCGAAGATCCTGGAGGCGTTCCGGCCCGGCGAGCGGTCGTGGCTGGCGCCCCTGCTGGGCCGGCGCATCGACCGGATCCTGTTCGCCGCCACCAAGGCCGACCACATCCACCACACCCAGCACGACCGCCTGACCGCGATCCTGCGCGCCCTGCTGCGCGAGGCCGAGGACCGCGCCGCCTTCAAGGGCGCCAAGACCCGCGCCATGGCCGTCGCCGCGATCCGCGCCACCGCCGAGCAGGAGGTGACCCGCGACGGCCGCGCGCTGCCCTGCGTGCGCGGGACCCTGGCCGAGACCGGGCGCGAAGCGGCGCTGTTCCCCGGCGACCTGCCCGAAAGCCCCTCGGAGGTTCTGGAGGCCGCCCGCCACGGGACCACGGCCGGCGCCGGCGAGGGCTGGCTGGAGGGCGGCTTCCGCGCCATGACCTTCTCCCCCCCGAAGCTGAGCCTGAAGCCCGGCGACGGCCCCCCCCATGTGCGGCTCGATCGCGCCGCCCAGTTCCTGCTGGGAGACAAGCTGTGAGCGAGACCCCGCCCCCCCGCCGCGCCCCCCTGCTGATCGAGGACGACGACCCCGCCCTCGCCGCCCCCGCCCCCTCGCCCGAGGAGACGCCCCCGTGGGACGCGCCGCAGGGCGAGGCGATGACCCGCGCGACCTCGATCGCCGCCGCGAAGGGGTCCGGCCCCGGGCCGCTGGGAATCTTCGTGGCGGCGGCGAGCGGGTTTCTCGGCGTCTTCGTCACCGTCGCCGCCTTCGACTGGGTGCGCGGGCTGATCGAGACGAACCCGGCCGTCGGCCTCGCCGCCGCGGTGCTGGGGATCGTGGCGCTTGGCGCGCTGCTGGCGCTGCTGGCCCGGGAGACCTGGGCGCTGATCCGCCTCGGCCGCATCGACGCGGCCCGCACCGAGGCCGAGCGCGCCCTGCGCGAGGCCGACCGCGACCGGGCGGCGGGCGCCGTGGACCGGCTCAAGGGGGCGTTGTCGATCGCCGGACGTCGGCC
>CAXGVP010000451.1:0-3979 GCA_964013055.1 uncultured Albimonas sp. | reverse complement strand
GTCGCCGGTTCCGGCCGCGGGCGCGGGGGCCGCGGCCGGGGCGGCGGCGGCCGGATCGGCGGCGCTCGTGGGCGCGGGGGCGGCGGCGGCCGGGGCGGGCTCGGGCGCCGGCCGGGGCATCGGGAAGGCGATCGCCGCGGCGACGGCGGCGACGGCGCACAGGAAGACGCCCATGATCAGTCCGCGAAGCATTCGGGGTCGCTCCCTCTCTCGGATCGTCGCATGTCTCCCCGGGCGCGGCTGGGCCTCGCCTTGACGGGCGCCGGGGCATCCGCGACATGTATAGCCGCCGCGCGGGCGGCATGGCCAGTTCGGCGCGCGCACGGCGCCGCAGGGTCATCGAAATCATCGAGGAGGACCGGGGATGCTGCTGCTGATCGACAATTACGACAGCTTCACCTGGAACCTGGTCCACTACGTGGGCGAGCTGGGGGTGGAGACCAGGGTTATCCGCAACGACGAGCTGTCGGCCGCCGAGGCGCTGGCCCTGGAGCCCGCCGCGGTGATGCTCAGCCCCGGCCCCTGCGACCCGGACCGCGCCGGCATCTGCCTCGACATGGTCGCGGCCTGCGCCGAGGCGAAGCTGCCGCTGTTCGGGGTCTGCCTGGGCCACCAGACCATCGGCCAGGCCTTCGGCGGGCGCGTCCTGCGCTGCCACGAGATCCTGCACGGCAAGACCTCGGCGGTGTCGCATACCGGCGAGGGGATCTTCGCGGGCGTGCCGCAGGGCTTCACCGCCACCCGCTATCACTCCCTGGTGGTCGAGCGGCAGACCCTGCCCGCCTGCCTGCAGGCCACCGCCTGGACCGAGGACGGCACGATCATGGGCCTGTCCCACAGGGAGCTTCCGATCCACGGCGTGCAGTTCCACCCCGAATCCATCGCCTCGGAGCACGGGCGCACGATCCTGGGCAACTTCCTGAGCCTGGCGGGGATGTCGCCCGTGAAGGCGGCCGCCTGATGTCGGACAAGCTGCGCGCGCTGATCGGCAAGGCCGCCGACGGCCCCCTGACCCGGACCGAGGCCGAGGGCGCCTTCGACGCGATCATGTCCGGCGACGCCACCCCCGCCCAGATCGGCGGCTTCCTGATGGCCCTGCGCACCCGCGGCGAGACGGTCGAGGAGATGACCGCCGCCGTCGCCGTGATGCGCTCGAAGATGACCCGGGTGCGCGCGCCCGAGGGCGCGATCGACATCGTCGGCACCGGGGGCGACGGCAAGGGCACGCTCAACATCTCCACCGCCGCGGCGCTGGTGGTGGCGGGGGCGGGGGTGGCGGTCGCCAAGCACGGCAACCGCAACCTGAGCTCGAAATCCGGCTCGGCCGACGCGCTCTCCCACATCGGGGTGAACGTGATGGTGCCGGCGGAGGTGGCCCAGCAGGCGCTCGACGAGGTGGGCATCGCCTTCATGATGGCCCCCATGCACCACCCCGCGATGCGCTTCGTGGGACCGGCGCGGACCGAGCTGGGCACCCGCACGCTGTTCAACCTGCTGGGGCCGATGACCAACCCGGCCGGCGTGAAGCGGCAGCTGACCGGCGCCTTCTCGACCCACTGGCTGCGCCCGATGGCGCAGACGCTGGCCGGCCTGGGGACCGAGCGCGCCTGGCTGGTCCATGGCGGCGACGGCACCGACGAGCTCTCGATCGCCGCGGCCTCCTCGGTGGTCGAGGTGGACGGCGGCGAGATCCGTGCGTTCGAGCTGCACCCCGAGGACGCCGGCCTGCCCGTGCACCCGTTCGAAGCCATCGTCGGCGGCACGCCCGAGGAGAACGCGCGCGCCCTCAACGCGCTGCTGGGCGGCGAGGCGGGGGCCTATCGCGACGCGGTGCTGCTGAACGCGGCCGCCGGCCTGCTGGTGGCGGGGCGGGTGGGCGACCTGAAGGCGGGCGTGGCGCTCGCCGCCGAGAGCATCGATTCAGGCGCCGCGCGCGGCAAGGCCCAGGCCCTGGCCCGGATCACCGCCGCCGCCGGCTGAGCCCTCCCCGGCGCGCCGACGGCCCCTGCGGTCGGCGCGCCCTCCGCCCTGTCCCGCCCCGCGACAGGCGCACCGCCGATGAACCCAGGCTGACATGACGGTCCCGCCGGACGCCTCGCCCGGCATGCGCACCTGAATTGCCGTTCCCGACCATGGACTTGCGCCATCTTGAGCCAATTTCGCAGTCGTTAACCTTGGTTATGCAATCATTTATTTACGGTCCGTAAGAAGCGAGTCGTTTCCTCTCGCCGCGACTGGCCGCTGGGGTTAGTTCGTCATGGCCACGATGGGGATCGGGGCCGCGTACTTCAAAAATCAGAGTATCGAATAAAGGACGCCTTCATGCGATCCTGGGGCAACGCTTTGCCAGTCGTCGCGTTGGTGCTCGCGGCGGGGGCAGCGCCGTCGACGGCGCACGCCTTGAACGTCATCGAAATCATCGGAGGAGACGAACCCGAGCCCACGGTGGAGTGCTCGGCCTTCTGCTGGGGTCTGATCGCGGATCCGGACAACCCGGCCGAGTCGACCTTGCATCCGCAGTTCGCCACGCTGCTCACGCCGCCGCTCTCCGACGAGGGACCGGGCTCGGATCCGGAGACGGAGCTGGAGCGGCTCATGTACCTGATCTCCGGCACGCCGCTGGTCAGCCCGGCGGTGATGGTCGCCGCGCCGGAGGTGATCAGCGAGAACACGGGACCGTTCGGGGGCGCCTTCGACATCTCGGCGGGCTTCTTCGCGGTCAAGTTCGGGAACAGCGTGGCCTATCTCTACTCGATCGAGCCGCAGACGGCGCTGTTCACCGCCAACGGCGAATCGGGGCTGAGCCATGTGACCGAGCTGGGCGGGGCGCTGATCGGCTACACCACCTTCAACGAGGTGATCGAGACTGTGCCGTTGCCGGCCTCCGGCCTGGTGCTGATCGGGTCGATGGCGTTGCTCGGCGGGCTCGGGCTGCGCCGCCGCGCCGCCTGACCCCGGAGACCTGAACCTCGCCGCGAGCTTTCCCATCCCACGGCTCGCGACGACGCTCCGGCGGATACCCTCACCTCCGACGGGGCAAGGGCGGCGGCGCACCGGCACGCGCCGCCGCCCGCCAACGCTTCGCGCCAGAAGCGCCGAGAGGGCTTCCCTCCGCCGTCCGCATGCGGTTCCCTGCGCCCCGATCCCGACGACGGAGAGGAAACGCCGATGACCGCGCTGACCTGCGCCCCCCTGAAATATTCCGACGGCGAAACCGAGTTCGAGGGCTGGTGGGCCGCGCCCGAGGGCCTGGCCGGCCCCGTCCCCGGCATCCTGATGGCCCCCGCCTACGGCGGCGTCGGCGACCAGATGAAGCTCAACGCCGAGCGGGTGGCCAGGACCGGCCGCCCGGTGCTGCTGCTCGACCCCTACGGCGTCGAGTCGATGGCCGACGCCTCGATCGATCCGATGCAGCGGATGGCGGCGCTGACCGCCACCCGGGACGTCCTGCAGCGCCGGCTGCTGGCCGCGCTGGACGCGCTGAAGGCCCGGCCCGAGGTCGATGCGGCGAAGATCGCGGCCTGCGGCTACTGCTTCGGCGGCCTCTGCGCGCTGGACCTCGCCCGCGCGGCGCCCGAGGGGCTGCTGGGCGCGGCGGCCCTGCACGGGGTGCTGTCGCCGAGCGGGCTGGAGGCGAAGACCATCGCCGCCTCGGTTCTGGTGCTGCACGGCTGGGACGATCCGCTGGCGACGCCCGACGACGTGCTGGCGCTGGCCCGGGAGATGGATGCGGCGAAGGCCGACTGGCAGCTCCATGCCTACGGCGGGGTCGTGCATGCCTTCACCCCCCCGCAGGCGGCGACGCCGGGGCGGGCGGTCTACGATCCCAGGGCCGACCGGCGGTCGTTCGCGGCGATGACCGACTTCTTCGCCGAGGTTTTCGGGGAGGTCTGAAAGGAGGGGAGGCCTGAAAGGGCCGCTCCCGACTCACCCAAGAACAAAGCGCCCGCGCCTGGTCTCCGGATCCGTCTCTCGCTGC
>CAXGVP010000450.1:0-3982 GCA_964013055.1 uncultured Albimonas sp. | reverse complement strand
CTCGCTTACCGCCCTTCCGGTCATCGAGACCCAGGGCGGCGACGTGTCGGCCTTCATTCCGACCAACGTGATCTCGATCACCGACGGCCAGATCTTCCTCGAGACCGAGCTGTTCTTCCAGGGCATCCGCCCCGCCGTGAACACCGGCCTGTCGGTGTCGCGCGTGGGCTCCTCGGCCCAGACGAAGGCGATGAAGTCGGTCGCGGGCTCGATCAAGCTGGAGCTGGCGCAGTACCGCGAGATGGCGGCCTTCGCGCAGTTCGGCTCGGATCTCGACGCCTCGACCCAGCGGCTGCTGAACCGCGGCGCGCGCCTGACCGAGCTGCTCAAGCAGCCGCAGTACTCGCCGCTGACCAACGCCGAGCAGGTCGTGGTGATCTACGCCGGCACCCAGGGCTACCTGGACAAGGTGCCGGTCAACCAGGTCACCAAGTTCGAGCGTGGCCTGCTCAACCACCTGCGCTCGTCCTGCAAGGACCTCCTCGACGACATCTCCAAGAACGACCGCAAGGTCGACGGGGAGCTGGCGGACAAGATCAAGGCCGCGATCGAGGACTTCTCCAAGGGCTTCGCCTGAGGCCCCCGGGCCGCAGGATAGGGATCTGACATGCCCAGCCTCAAGGACCTGAAAAACCGGATCAACTCGGTCAAATCGACCCGGAAGATCACCAAAGCCATGCAGATGGTCGCGGCGGCGAAGCTCCGCCGCGCCCAGGAGGCGGCCGAAGCCGGCCGCCCCTATGCGGACCGGTTGAACGGCGTGCTCGGCAAGCTGGCGGCGGGGGCCAACCCCGACACCGCGCCGAAACTGCTGGCCGGAACCGGGTCGGACCAGGTGCACCTGCTGGTCGTCGCCACCGCCGAGCGCGGCCTGTGCGGCGGCTTCAACAGCACCATCGTCCGCCTGGCCCGGGTCCGCATCCGCGAGCTGCTGGCGGCCGGCAAGACGGTCAAGATCCTGACCATCGGCCGCAAGGGCCGCGACCAGCTGCGCCGCGACTATGCGGAGCTGTTCGTGGACCACGTGGACCTGTCGCACCTCAAGCGGGTCGACTACGCCACCGCCCAGGGGATCGCCACCGACATCCTCGCCCGGTTCGAAGCCGGCGAGTTCGACGTGGCCACGCTGTTCTTCAACCAGTTCCAGTCGGTGATCGCGCAGATCCCGACGGCGCAGCAGCTGATCCCCGCCAGGTTCGAGACCGAGGAGCCCGATCCCGTCGAGGACGGCGTCCCGGTCCCCTACGAGTATGAGCCCGAGGAGGACGCCATCCTCGCGGACCTGCTGCCGCGCGCGATCGCCACCCAGATCTTCACCGGTCTGCTGGAGAACGCCGCGTCCGAGCAGGGCGCGCGGATGTCCGCCATGGACAACGCCACGCGCAACGCGGGCGACCTGATCGACAAGCTGACGCTGGAGTACAACCGCTCCCGCCAGGCGGCGATCACCAAGGAGCTCATCGAGATCATCTCCGGCGCGGAAGCGCTGTAAGGGACGGAGACCCCCATGCCTACCGGAAAAGTCACCCAGGTCATCGGCGCGGTCGTGGACGTCGCCTTCGACGGCCATCTGCCCGCCATCCTCAACGCGCTCGTGACCGACAACAACGGCACGCGCCTGGTCCTCGAGGTCGCGCAGCACCTCGGCGAGTCCTCCGTGCGCACCATCGCCATGGACTCGACCGAGGGTCTGACCCGCGGCCAGGAAGTCACCGACACCGAGTCCCCCATCTCGGTGCCCGTCGGCGACGGCACCCTGGGCCGCATCCTGAACGTCATCGGCGATCCGATCGACGAGCGCGGCCCGGTCGAGGCGACCGAGACCCGCGCCATCCACCAGCAGGCCCCCTCCTTCGCCGAGCAGTCGACGGAGTCGGAGATCCTGGTCACCGGCATCAAGGTCGTCGACCTGCTGGCTCCCTACTCCAAGGGCGGCAAGATCGGCCTGTTCGGCGGCGCCGGCGTGGGCAAGACCGTGCTCATCCAGGAGCTGATCAACAACATCGCCAAGGTGCACTCGGGCTATTCCGTGTTCGCCGGCGTGGGCGAGCGGACGCGTGAGGGCAACGACCTCTATCACGAGTTCATCGAGTCCGGCGTCATCAACATGGACGACCTGACCAAGTCCAAGGTGGCCCTGGTCTACGGCCAGATGAACGAGCCGCCGGGCGCCCGCGCCCGCGTCGCGCTGACCGGCCTGACCATCGCCGAGCAGTTCCGCGACCAGTCCGGCGCCGACGTGCTGTTCTTCGTGGACAACATCTTCCGCTTCACGCAGGCGGGCTCCGAGGTGTCGGCGCTTCTGGGCCGCATCCCCTCGGCGGTGGGCTACCAGCCGACGCTGGCCACCGACATGGGCGCCCTGCAGGAGCGCATCACCTCGACCAAGAACGGCTCGATCACCTCGGTGCAGGCGATCTACGTGCCGGCGGACGACCTGACCGACCCCGCGCCGGCCACGTCCTTCGCCCACCTCGACGCCACGACCGTTCTGTCGCGCGCCATCTCCGAGCTGGGCATCTACCCGGCCGTGGATCCGCTCGACTCCACCTCGCGCATCCTCGACCCCGCCGTGGTCGGCGAGGAGCACTACCAGGTGGCCCGCATGGTCCAGGAGACGCTGCAGCGCTACAAGGCGCTTCAGGACATCATCGCGATCCTCGGCATGGACGAGCTGTCGGAAGAGGACAAGCTGACCGTGCAGCGGGCGCGCAAGATCCAGCGCTTCCTGTCGCAGCCCTTCGACGTGGCCGAGGTGTTCACCGGCTCGCCGGGCGTGCAGGTTCCGCTGGAGGAGACCATCTCCTCGTTCAAGCGGGTCTGCGAGGGCGAGTTCGACCACCTGCCGGAGGCCGCCTTCTACATGGTCGGCGGCATCGACGAGGTGATCGCGAAGGCCGAGAAGCTGGCCGCCGCGGCCTGAGCCGACTGAAGGGGAACGCCTGATGGCCAAGCTCGCCTACGATCTCGTCTCGCCGGAGCGCAAGCTTGCCTCCGGCGAGGCCGACGCGATCCAGATCCCGGGCGCCGAGGGCGACCTGACGGCGATGCCCGAGCATGCGCCCTTCCTCACCCCCCTGCGCCCCGGCGTGGTGACGGTGAAGGACGGCGGCTCGGAGACGTCGTATGTCGTCACCGGCGGCTTCGCCGAGATCTCTCCGGCCGGCGCCGCGGTGCTGGCCGAAGAGGCGGTGAAGAAGGAGGACGTCTCGGCCGAGTGGTTCTCCGCCAAGATCGCCGAGGCCGAGAAGGCCCACGAGATCGCCTCCGGCCAGGGCAAGACGATCGCCGCCCTGCGCCTGAACGACATGAAGTTCCTGGCCTCGACCCTGGGCTTCTGAGCCCCGGACGACCGGAACGCCGAAAGGCCCCGCGCGAGGGATCGCGCGGGGCCTTTTCGTATCTCGGGGGCGGTGGCGTCAGTCCGGCCGCGGATCGCGCCCGGTCAGCGACCCGCGCTCCGACAGCTCGATCCAGGCGCCGTCGGGGTCGCGCAGGAAGCTGAAGCGCACCGAGCCGAGCGTGCGCGGCGGCTGGCCGACCTCGGCGCCCAGCCGCTCGGCTCTCGCGGTGGCGGCGTCGCAGTCGAAGATCTGCACGGTCATGTAGCGCAGCCCGCGGGCGAAGCGGTCGCCGCGGGCGGGCGGCTCGCCCTCGGTCGCCGAGATCACGCTCTCGCCCAGGCGGAAGCCGTCGGGCCCCTCGGGCGCGAGGCCCAGCACCTCGCCGTAGAAGCGCCGGAAGCCGTCCAGGTCTGCGGTGCGCGCCTGCAAGCGAAGCTGCGCCGTCGCGGCGGGGTCGAGCGTCACCGCCAGCCCATCGGGCGAGGTCAGCGCCGCCGCGCCACCTCGTCACCTCGCCTCATGTCCTCACTGTGCTCTCCCTCAGGTCGCGCGCACCGCCACACCGCCGCACCGCCGCAACGCCGCAGCGCTCCCAGAATTACAGCATTACAAAGCAGCCCGTTAGTTAGCTAGTTACT
>CAXGVP010000449.1:0-3994 GCA_964013055.1 uncultured Albimonas sp. | reverse complement strand
CGCCTCTCGGGATCCGGTTCGGTCAAAGGAGGAGACGACGGATGCCGGACGACGGCGCGACCCGCCCCGCCCAGCCCCTTGAATCGCTGGCCCCCCTGTTCGCCCCGCGCGCGGTGGCGGTGGTCGGGGCCTCGGCCGATCCCCAGCGCATCGGCGGGCGGCCCATCGCCTACGCCCTGCGCGCGGGCTTCCAGGGCGCTCTCTACCCGGTCAACCCCAACCGCGAGGAGATCCAGGGCGTGAAGGCCTGGCCCTCGGTCGCGGCCATCCCCGAGCCGATCGACTTCGCGCTGCTGGCCATTCCCGCCGCCGGCGTCCCCCAGGCCCTGCGCGACTGCGCGGCCAAGGGCGCCCGCGCCGCGGTGATCTTCACCGCCGGCTTCGCCGAGGTCGGCGGCGACGGCCCCGCCCTTCAGGACGAGATCCTCGCCATCGCCCGCGAGCACGGCATCCGCCTGCTCGGCCCCAACTGCCTGGGGCTGTTCAACGCCGCCACCGGCCACTGCCCGACCTTCACCTCGGGCATCGAGGAGGCGATGCCGGTTCCGGGCCGCGTGGGCCTCGTCACCCAGTCGGGCGCCTACGGCACGCACCTGCTCAACATGGCCCGCGACCGCCGCATCGGCGTGCGCCAGTGGGTCTCGACCGGCAACGAGGCCGACGTCACCGCGCCCGAGTGCATCGCCTGGATGGCGGCCTCCGACGAGATCGACCTGATCGGCGTCTACATGGAGGGGGTGAACGACCGCCCCGCCCTGTTCCGCGCGCTGGAGGCCGCGCGCCGCGCCCGCAAGCCGGTGGTGGTGATGAAGGTCGGCCGCTCGGCGGTGGGGGCCGAGGCCGCGGCCTCGCACACCGCCTCGCTCGCCGGCTCGGACGCGAGCTTCGACGCCGCGCTGCGCCGCTTCGGCGCCCTGCGCGCCAAGACCACCGAGGAGATGCTCGACATCCTCTACGCCGCCGCCCTCTCGCCCCTGCCCAAGGGGCGCAGCCTGGGCGTCCTGACCGCCTCGGGCGGCGCCGGCGTGCTGATCGCGGACGCGGCCGAGGACGCAGGCCTGACCCTGCCGCCGATGCCGCAGGCGGCGCAGAAGGCGGTGCTGGCCGCGAACCCGCTCGCCTCCGCCCGCAACCCGGTCGACGTGACCGCGGGCGTGCTCAACGACTTCTCCAAGGTGATCTCGGCGACGTCCGAGCTTCGCGGCGCCGGCTACGACATGACCGCGGCCTTCTTCACCTCCTGGACCGCCTCCCCCGTCGTCGGCCCCAAGCTGCGCGAGGCGCTTCTGGCCGGGCTCGACGGCGCCGTCGACCACCCGTTCGCGATGATCTGCCAGGGCGACGCCGAGGTGATGAAGTCCTGGGAAGCGCTGGGCATGATGACCTTCGAGGACCCCTCCCGCGCGATCCACGCCATGGGCGCGCTCGCCCATTTCGCCGAGGCCTTCGACGCCCCCGAGGAGACGCCCCCGGCCCCCCCCGAGGGCGTGGCCCTGCCCGCGGAGCCCCTCTCCGAGCTCGCCGCCAAGCGCCTGCTGGCCCGGGCCGGCGTGCCGATCCCCGACGAGACGCTGGCCGCCGACCCGCAGGAGGCCGCCGACGCCGCCGCCCGCCTCGGGGTCCCGTGCGTGCTGAAGATCGTCTCCCCCGACCTCGCCCACAAGACCGAGGTCGGCGGCGTGCGCCTCAACGTGCCGCCCATGGAGATGGAGACCGCCGCCCGCGAGATGCTCGCCACGGTCGCCGCGAAGGCCCCCCACGCCCGCATCGAGGGCCTGCTGGTCGGCCCCATGGCCGGCGAGGGCGTCGAGCTGATCGTCGGCGCGCGGCGCGATCCCGTCATGGGCCCGGTGATGCTGATCGGGCTGGGCGGCGTCTTCACCGAGGTGATGAAGGACGTGGCCGTGGAGCTCGCCCCCCTCACCCCCGCCCAGGCCCTCAGGACCCTGAACGGCCTGCGCGGCGCGGCCCTCCTGCACGGCGCCCGCGGCAAGGCTCCCGTCGACGTGGCCGCGGCGGCCGAGGCGATCAGCCGCCTCTCGGCGCTGGCCGCCGCCGATCCCGACGGGTTCGAGAGCCTGGAGATCAACCCGCTGCTGGTCACGCCCACGGGCGTGCTGGCGCTCGACGCCCTGATAGAGCCCCGCAACCGAGAGGACCACGCATGAGCGGAACCGACCTGATGGGCCCCGCCCTCAAGGACACGCCCTGGACCTTCGCCGACTTCCCCGAGGGCGAGCCCATGGCCGAGGTCGCGGTGGAGCTCAACAACGAGCGCGCCGCGCTGTGGGCCGGCCTCTACGGCGGCCCGCAGGCCCAGCCGGGCGAGCCGGCGCCCCGCGGCCTCGCCGTGGCGGCGATGATGGAGGCCTACATCCGCGCCATCCAGCCCCGCCCGCCCGGGAACGTCCACGCCGGCCAGACCCTGAGCTTCTTCGGCAAGCCCACCGTGGGCGCCGTGCTGACCGCCCGCTTCACCGTGGTGAAGAAGGAGATCAAGAAGGAGCGCCGCTGGCTGACGCTGGGCGTCGAGATGTTCGACGGGGACGACAAGGTCCTCGCCGGCGAGATCCTGTCCATCTGGGCCGCGTGAGGAGAGCCGACATGTCCCTTCCCGACACCATCGCCCCGCTGGAGCTCGCCACCTCCCCCGACACGGCGCAGGCCTACGGCGAACTGACCTTCGACTTCAACCCGATCCACGTCGACCCCGAGTTCGCCGCCCAGTCGATCTTCGGCATGTGCATCTCGCATGGCACCATGGCGCTGAACCTCGCCATCGAGGCCTGCGAGCGCACGTTCGGCGAGGCCGTGGACCTGACCTCGCTGAAGATCCGCTTCTCGCGCCCGATGCCCGTGGGCCAGACCCTGACCGCCGGCGGCCAGCTGACCGACCCCGAGACCGGGACCTACGACATCTGGGTGACCCTGCCCGACGGGACCCGGACGCTGGAGGGGACGATCACGGCGGCCACGGCATGAGCGCGAGCTTCGTCCGGGCGGCGACGGTCACCCCCTTCGGGCGGATCGAGGGCTCGTCCGCCCTGTCCCTGATGGGCGACGCGGCGCAGGCCGCGCTCGATGCGGCGGGGATGGAGCGGGGCGAGATCGACGGGCTGGTCTGCGGCTACGCCACCACCCACCCGCACCTGATGCTCTCGACCGTCTTCGCCGAGGAGTTCGGCATCCGCCCCGCCTACGCCCATGCCGTCCAGCTGGGCGGCGGCACCGGGGCGGCGATGCTGATGGTCGCCGACATGGCGATCCGCTCGGGCGAAGCGCGCAACGTGCTGGTGGTGGCCGGCGAGAACCGCCTCACCGGCATGTCCCGCGACGCCGCGGTGCAGACCCTGGCGCAGGTCGGCCATCCGGTCGGCGAGGCGCCGCTGGGGGCCACCATCCCGGCCTACTACGCGCTCGGCGCCGCGCGCTACCTGCACGAGACGGGGGCGACCGAGGCCGACCTCGCGGAACTGGCGGTGCTGATGCGCCGCCATGCCTCCGACACGCCCGGCGCCCACCTGGCCGATCCGTTCTCGGTCGCCGACGTGCTGGCCTCCAAGCCCATCGCGACGCCGCTGAAGCTGATGGACTGCTGCCCGATCTCCGACGGGGGCGGGGCGGTGATCCTCTCGGCCGAGCCGGGGCCCGGGCCGTCCCTGAAGCTGATCGGGGCCGCGCAGGCGCACACCCACCAGCACCTCTCCGAGGCGCCCGACGACCTGGTGTTCCATCTATCCAAAGAGACGCTGGAGCGCACCTGGTTCGGGGCGTTGGAGGCCGGTCGCAAGGTCAATCTGGAACGCGCCCTGTGTCTGGGGGATCGACTCGATGGACACCTGGTCAGTGGGCACGTGGACGGGTCCGGGCGCGTCACCTCCATCCAGGACGTGGGGGACGGTGGTCGGGTCCTTACCTTCGAGGTGGACAATGAGCTTGGGCGCTACCTCATCGACAAGGGCTCCATCACATTGGATGGAGTGAGCCTGACCAT
>CAXGVP010000448.1:0-3998 GCA_964013055.1 uncultured Albimonas sp. | reverse complement strand
CGCCGGGGGCGTCGCCGTCGGGACGCTCGCCGGTCTCGGTGCGCGGGGCGCTGCGCACCGCGGGCGACGGCGCGCCGGGGGAGGCGGCCTCCTGCGCGACCTCCGCGGGCAGGGGCGCGGGCGCGGGCGCGGGCCCGGCGCCCAGCGGCGCCTGCGCGGGGGCCGCGGCCGGCAGGGCCAGCGCCGCGGCCAGCGCCAGGAGACGGGCGCCCGCCCTCACGGCGCGGTCGCCGGGGCGAGGCTGTAGAGCTCGGAGGGCTCGATGGCGAGGTCGAGGGCGATCTTCAGGCACACCGCCAGCACGATCAGCGCCAGCAGCACGCGCAGCTGCTCGGCGCGCAGCTTCATGCCCAGCTGGGCGCCGATCTGCGCCCCCACCACGCCGCCGACCAGCAGCAGCAGCGCCAGCATCATGTCGACGGTGAAGGTCTGGGTGGCGTGCAGCAGCGTCGTCACCCCGGTGACGAACATGATCTGGAACAGCGAGGTGCCCACCACCACCGAGGTCGGCATCCCCAGCAGGTAGATCATCGCCGGCACCATGATGAAGCCGCCCCCGACCCCCATGATCGCCGAGAGGAACCCCACCAGCGCGCCGATCGCCGCCGGCGGGATCACCGAGATGTAGAGGTGCGAGACCGGGAACCGCATCTTCAGCGGCAGCTTGTGGGCCAGGGTGCGCTTGCGCTTGGGGATCCGGGGGGCGGCGCCGGTGCGGGCGCGGATCAGGGCGCGCAGGCTCTCGACGAACATCAGCGCCCCGACCACGCCCAGGAACAGCACGTAGGTCAGCGAGACCATCAGCTCGACCTGGCCGAGCCGGCCCAGCAGTTCGAACACCCACACGCCGAGGAAGGACCCCGCGATGCCGCCCGCCAGCAGGATCAGCCCCATGCGGGTGTCGAGCGTGCCGCGCCGCCAGTGCGCCAGCGCGCCCGAGAAGGACGAGGCGCAGATCTGGTTCGCCCCGGTCGCCACCGCCACCGCCGGCGGGATGCCGATCAGCATCAGCAACGGCGTCATCAGGAAGCCGCCGCCCACGCCGAACAGGCCCGAGAGCACGCCGATCAGCCCGCCGAGCCCAAGGATCAGGAGGGCGTCGACGGAGACTTCTGCGATGGGAAGATAGATGAGCATCGGAGATCCGGACCGGGGCCTGGATCAAGCCACGGTCGGACGGTCGAATGCAAGACGTCCGGACGCGGCACGCCGCCCCTCCACCTGCGCGCGTCGTCCCGGCAGGGCGCGCATCGGCGGCGGGCGACGCCTCCGACACCCGCCCCGGCCGGGATCGGGGCCTCATGCAGCCGCGTCATCTTGCAGAAGGGCAGGCCCGGCGCGTCGGCAGGGAGGGCTGGCCCGGCGCACGGGGAGGAAGGCAGGCCCGGTGTGCGGGCACGGAGGCAGGCTCGATGCGCGGGCAAGGGGGTAGCCCGGCACGCCTGCAGGGCGGGTAGGTCCGGCGGGCGGCACGGGGGTGACCGGTGCGCGCGCGAGGGAGGGACCGGTACGCGGGCAAGGGGGGGAGCGATGCGCGGGCAGGGGGGCAGGCTCGGCGCCCGGGCAGGCCCGGCAGGGAGGCGAGCGCCGTGGGCAGGGGGAGCGGGCCCGGCGCGCGGGCCCTGGGCCGGCTCAGTCGCCGGCCTGCGGGGGCACCGCGTCGAAGATGCGCAGCATCTTGTCGTCCTGGCGGGCCGGATCGTGCTGCGCGCACGAGGGGCAGAGCGCGTAGCCCGAGACGAAGAACTTCCGCTCCGGCCGGGCGTAGACGTCGTGCCACTGGTTGCCCAGCTTCACCGCGTTGCAGATCGAGCAGCGCGGCGCGCCCTTGACCTCGGCGGCGGCGGCGTCGACCAGCTCGCGCACATGGCCGTCCGCGGCCGAGCGGCTGCGGATCAGCTCGTGCACCACGCGCAGTTCGCCGGGGTTGTCGCCCGGCTCGATCCGCATCTGGAACAGGCGCGCCATCCAGGGCGCGTCGCAGCGGTAGAGGAAGGAATGCGCCGTCTCCGCCTCGCGGCAGAGATCGAACAGGGACGAGAGGTAAAGCTGCGTCTCCAGCCCCGAGACATATTCTTCGAGGCTGCGGCCGACGATGTTCTCGACCGAGGCCGAGGGCGAGTCGTTCTCGGCGGCGAACGCGTCCCAGTCGCCGCCCGCCGCCACGATGCGATTCATCGGGTCGAGGATGTACCAGGTGCTCATCAGGACAATCGGGCCTTCAATCGGGGAAGCCCCCAGTTAACGACCCCGTGCGGCCGAAAAAAGGAAATACGTCGAATTAATGCTGTTTCAGGGCGATTATGATCCAGGGCGGAACGATCTCCCGCAGATTGGAAGCAATGCGGCGGCGCCGGCGCCCGAATCCATCGGCGCGACGAGCACGGGCGGGAGCCGCCGCAGCAGGGCGACCCGGCGCCCCGGGGGGACGGCGAGGCCCCCGACCCTCCCGGCGCGCGACGCCGGCCGGCCCGAACTGGGCCGCCGCGAGGGGGCGGGGCGGCGGCCGCAGGCCGCTGGGCGGCGGACGGGTCAGCGCCCGGTGACGGCGGCGGCGAGCGACGAGGGCTGGCCGGGCTCGTCCTCCTCGATCGCGCGGCGGGCCGCGGCGCCGACGGCGTGCTGCTGGTCCGGGGTCAGGGGCCGGTCCTGGGGCAGGTCGGGGATGCGCACGGTCACCTCGCGGGCGGCGAAGCGGATGCCCTCCTTCTCGAACAGCTCGCGGATGCGCTGGTAGACCAGCTTGCGGGTGGTCCACTGGTCGCCGGGGCGGGTCATGTATTTCACGCGAATGATCATCGCGGAATCTTCCATCATGTAGACGCCCTGGCTCTTGAGGGGCTGCACGAACTTGTGGCCCTCGGTCGGGTGCTCCAGCAGCTCCTGGCCCAGCTTCTTGATCAGCTTGCGCACCCGCTCGACGTCGGTGTCGTAGGTCAGGCGCAGCGGCAGCTTCATCATCACCCAGTCGCGCGAGAAGTTGGTCAGGTGCTTGATCTCGCCGAAGGGGATCGTGTTCAGCGCGCCCAGGTGGTGGCGCAGCTGGAAGGAGCGCAGCGAGATTTTTTCAACTGTGCCCTTCACCTCGCCGACGTCGATGTATTCCCCTTTGCGGAAGGCGTCGTCGAGCAGGAAGAACATGCCCGAGAGGATGTCGCGCACCAGCGTCTGCGCGCCGAAGCCGATGGCGATGCCCACGATGCCGGCGCCCGCGAACAGGGGGGCCACGTTGACGCCGAGCTCGGTCGCCACGATCACCGCCACCGCGCCCCCGATCACGATCAGGATGCCGGCCCGGAACAGCGGCAGCAGCGTGCCGAGACGCGAGGTCGCCGAGGCGCCGCCGCCCTCGTCGCCGGGCTCGGCCATCACGTCGTCGACGCCTTCCTCGGCGATCTTCTGGTCGAGCCAGATGCGCACCGCGTGGAAGGCGATGTAGCCCAGGAACAGGGTGTCGATGACGTCCTGGAAGTCGTCGAAGAACGAGCCGTCGGCGAACACCTCCTGCCCGCCCCAGATCAGGATCAGCACGTAGATCGCCGCCCCCAGCGAGAACAGGCTGACGATGCGCCGGGCCAGGTCCTCGAAGGTGCGCATGGTCATCGGACGCCGGGAGACGGGGCGCGCGGCGGCCTCGGCCTCGCGGTCGCGGGCGTGGGGGCGGACCTCGGGCGGGACGGTCATCGGGCCGCCGCCCTCCTCGTCGCCGTCGTCCCCGTCGTCGCCGTCGTCCCCCGAGACGCCGGCCCGCGGACCCAGCGGCGAGGCGGGTTCGGGCGCGGTCTCGGACGGGCCGCGCAGCGCCGTCGGACCGGCGGCCGGGCGGGCGGGCGTGGCCGGGACCTCGCCCGAAGGGGCGTCGGTCGCCGGGCCGGCGGCCTCGCCGGGGGCGTCAGGCGCAGGCGTCGCGTCCTGCGGGGCAGGCGCAGGGGCAAGCGAGGGAGCGGTCGGGGCGCCGTCCTGCGGGGGCGCGGCGGCCTCGGGCGCCGGCGATCCGG
>CAXGVP010000447.1:0-3999 GCA_964013055.1 uncultured Albimonas sp. | reverse complement strand
GGACTACGCCGCCCAGCTCGACGCCGAAGGCGAGGCGATCGTGGAAGGGGTGGTCGACCCTGACTTCGCCGAAGGCGTCGCCGCCTTCCTCGAGAAGCGCCGCCCCCGCTTCGCCTGAGGCGCGCACGAGCCTCGTGAAAGCCCCCGGCGCCGACGCGCCGGGGGCTTTCGCGTCTCCGCCCCCGCTCAGACCGCGTAGGCGAGGAACAGGGACAGGGCCGGGAACACCAGCAGCAGCGTCAGCACCACCAGGTCCATGACGAAGAAGGGCGTGACGCCGGCGAAGATCCGCCCCACGGGAACCTTCGGCTCGGTCACCGAGTTGATGACGAAGACGTTCAGCCCGACCGGCGGCGTCACCAGCCCCATCTCCAGCAGCTTCACCACGATCACCCCGAACCAGATCAGGTCCATGCCGTGGCTTTCCACCAGCGGCAGCGTGAACGGCAGGGTCAGCAGCAGGATGCCCAGCGGATCGAGGAACATGCCCAGCAGGAGGTAGATCGCCACGATCCCGACGAACAGCAGGACGATCCCCGGCTCGGCCGACTGGACGACGGTCACCATCGCGTTCGCCACGCCGGTCAGCGCGACGAAGCTGACGAAGGTCTTGGCCGCGGCGGCGATCAGGAAGATCGTGGCGGTCTGCACCGCCGTCTCCTTCAAGGCCTCGCGCAGCCCCTCCAGATCGATCCGGCGGGTGACGACCGCGATCGCGCAGGCGGCGACGAAGCTGACCGCGGCCGCTTCCGTGGCGGTGAAGATCCCGCCGTAGATGCCGCCGATGATGATCGCGAAGATCAGCAGCGCCGGCCAGGCGGCGAGCAGCGCGCGAAGACGCTCCCCCAGCGCGAAGCGCTGGTCGGCGGAGGGCGCGTCCTGCGGGCGCAGGCTCGCCCAGATGCCGACCACCACCCAGTAGCCGACCATCGACAACAGCCCCGGGACCACCCCGGCCATGAACAGGCGGGAGATCGATTGCTCGGCGAAGATCCCGTAGAGGATGAACAGGATCGAGGGCGGGATCAGCGCCCCCAGGGTGCCGCCGGCCGCCACGCAGCCCGTCGAAAGCCGGTCCGAGTAGCCGAAGCGGTTCATCTCCGACACCGCCACGCGCCCCATGGTGGCCGCGCAGGCGATCGAGGAGCCCGAGATCGCCGCGAACCCCCCGCACCCCAGGATCGAGGCCATGGCGAGCCCGCCGGGAACCCGCGTCAGCCAGGCCCTCGCGGCGAAGTAGATGTCGGAGGTGATCCCCGAGCGGTAGCAGACATGCCCCAGCGCCACGAACATCGGGATCGCCGAGAGATCGTAGGAATAGAACAGTTCGAAGATGGTCGACGACGCCAGCGTCAGGGTCGGGACCAGCGCCCGGTCGAGCGCGGGGGCCCCGCCCTGCGGGAAGGCGAAGTAGACGAAGATCGAGATCAGTGCCACGGCGCCGAGCGCGAAGGCGATGGGCGTGCGCAGGATGATCAGGATCAGCGCCGCGCCCATGCCGAGCGCGCCGAGAAAAGCCGGGTCCATGTCAGGAAGGCTCCGAGACGTGAGGGACGTCCGAGGGCGGCCCGCCCTCGACCAGGTCGCGCGCCAGCAGGTGCACGAGGCGCAGCGTCATGCTGATCAGGCCCAGCGACAGCGCCGCATAGGGCGGCCATTCCGGCAGGCGCAGCAGGCCGTAGAGCGTGCGGCCGGAGCCGATGTGCTCGACCGTCTCGGCCGCGATCCACAGGCATGTCGGGATCATGAAGACCAGCGCCGCGATCAGCGCGAGGACGTCGCAGACCCGGCGCGTTCCGGGCCCCATCAGGTTGAACAGGATGTCGACGGCGATATGGGCGCCCGTCGCGGTGGCGTTGCCCAGCGCGCAGGCGATGGCGGCGACCATCAGCATCTGCACGATGATCACGCCGTCGGGGATGGCGATGGCCGGCAGGCTGCGCGCCGCGATCTCCCAGCACACCAGGGCGGCGATGGCGGCCAGCGCGGCCATCGACAGGCCGAGCAGTCCGCGCTCGACCCAGGTCAACGCCGCGTCGGCGGCGCTCAGAAAACGGGACATGACGGCTCCCGGACAGGGGGGGGACGGCTGGGGCCGCCGCGGCGCGGGCCGCGGCGGCCGAGGGGGCCGGGCGCGCGCGCCCGGCCGGGAGCGCGGCGCCTCAGCTCCCCTGTTCGGCCAGGTGCTTGGCCAGCAGGTCGGTGTAGGTCTTCACCAGCGCGGCGCCGTCCAGGCCCATCTTCTGCGCGTCGGCGATCCAGGCGTCGATGATCGGCTTGCTGGCCTCGTCGAGCTTGGCGAGATCCGCCTCGGTGAAGGCGTGGACGGGCATCTTCTTGCCCTCGAAGCCCTCGGGCAGCTGGGCGATGACCTCCTGGTTGCGCGCGCGCATCGCCTCGGCGGTCGTCCGGTTGTACTCGGCGCCCAGTTCGATGATCATCTCCTGGTCCTTCGGGTCGAGGCCGTCGAACGCCCGGCGGTTCATGAACATGCCGTTCGACTGGATGGTCGCGCCGTTGATGGCCGTGAAGCTGTCGGCGACCTCGTAGAGCTTGTAGCTCTCGACGATGTAGCCATAGGCCTGGCTGCAATCGATCATGCCGGTGTCCAGCGCCTGGTAGGCCTTGGGCAGCGAGATCACCACCGCGGTGGCGCCGAATTCGCCGTAGATCTCGCCGTAGTCCGAGGTGGCGCGGACCTTCTTGCCCGAGAAATCCTCGACGGAGGTCAGCGCCCCGCCCTTGCAGACCATCTGGATCGGGCCCACCGAGTAGTTCATCAGGTAGACGATGCCCAGCCGGTCCATCTCCTCCTGCAACGCGGGGTGGGTGGTGGTCAGCTCATAGAGCGCGGCGGCGCCGGCGACCTCGTTGGGGTTGCGCACCGGCAGGTCGCCGACCCCGTAGGCGAACAGCTGGTCGCGCGGGGAATAGCCGGCGGTGACGGTGGCGATGTCGGCGACGCCGTTGCGCAGGCCCTCCAGCATCTTGGTCGCCGGCAGCAGGGCCTGGGCCCAGTGCCGCTCGATCTTGATGCGGCCTTCCGAGCGGCTCTCGATCTCGTCGAGATAGGCGGTGACGTTCTCCGCGCGGATGCCGCGGTTGCCGCCATAGTCGGCATAGCGCAGCACGGTCTGGGCCGCGGCGGGCAGAGCGAGCCCGACCGCCAGCGCGGCGGTGGCGAGTACGGTTCCGAGTCCAAGGCGCATGTGGCCTCCTCCCTGGGTTGGACGCGCCCGTGGGGCGCATGACGCGGCTCTTTGCGGCCGCTGGATTCCGGGCGGGATCCGGTCAGACCGGATCCCAGGTGAAGACGTCGCCCGAGCGGGCGAGCGGGAAGGCCGAGGCCTCCAGCGCGGGGATCGCCCGGTCGATCACGCTCTGCGGCGTCCAGCCTTCCGAGGCATGGACCGACCGGATCGGACGCGGCTGCGAGAACAGGAACACTTCGTTGGCGCGGGTCCCGAAGACCTGGCCGTTCATCGAGGCCGCGGCGTCCGAGAGCAGCGCCACCGGGAAGGCCGCGATCAGCTCGGGCCTGAGCTTCTTGAGCCCCTCGACCCGCGCCTTCTCCTCGGGCGTCTTGTCGGGGATCGTGCCCACGAGGCGCGTCCAGGCGAAGGGCGCGATGCAGTTCGAGCGGACGTTGAACCGCCCCATGTCCAGCGCGATGGACTTCGAAAGCCCCACCACCCCCAGCTTCGCGGCGGCGTAGTTCGCCTGGCCGAAGTTGCCGATCAGGCCGGAGGTCGAGGTCATGTGGACGAAGGCGCCCGACATCTGCTTGCGGAACACGTCCGCGGCGGCGCGCGAGACGTAGAAGTAGCCCTTCAGGTGCACGTCCACGACCGACTCGAAGTCCTCGGGCGTCATCTTGTGGAAGATGCGGTCGCGCAGGATGCCGGCGTTGTTGACCACGCCGTCCAGCCGCCCGAAGGCGTCCAGCGCCTTGGCGACCATCGCCTGCGCGTCGTCCCAGGACGAGATCGAGCCGCCGTC
>CAXGVP010000446.1:0-4000 GCA_964013055.1 uncultured Albimonas sp. | reverse complement strand
CCCTTCGCGGCCGAGCGCACCGAACAGGGCGCCCCCGCCAGCTCGATCGCAAGCCACGCCCGCAACGACCAGCTCGAATACCTCCGGTCGATGATCGACAGTTCCATCAAAACCCCTCCCCAGATCCGGAGCGAAGCTCGCCCGGCGCCGCGCCGACCGGCGGGCGCGCCTGGATCGGCGGCCACGGCGCCCCCCGCGGCCGACCCCGGCGCGCCCCGCCGTCCGGGCGCATCTTCCCGACCCTCTCAACAATTGGGAAACAATTCGTTTCCGCTACGCAACTTTCTGATCCAACGCCACAGGGCCGCCGTAAACGGATGAGATCAATGATGAGGTCGAAGGCCGGGCGCGTCGAACAGCCGGCCGATCAACAGGAGATGAAAATGGCACTCGACGGCAGGAACGCGAGCGCACTCACCCAGACCGCGATGCGCGCGGAGCTTCTCGACGCTGAAACCGAGCTGGAGCTCGCCCGCCGCTGGCGCGACCATGGCGACGAGGCCGCGCTGCACCGTCTGGTCACCGCCTACATGCGCCTGGCGGTCTCGATGGCTTCCAAGTATCGCCGCTACGGCGCCCCGATGGCCGACCTGACCCAGGAAGCCGGCGTGGGCCTGATGAAGGCGGCCGAAAAATTCGATCCCGACCGCGGGGTCCGCTTCTCGACCTACGCCGTGTGGTGGATCAAGGCCTCGATCCAGGATTACGTGATGCGCAACTGGTCGATGGTGCGCACCGGCTCCACCTCGTCGCAGAAGTCGCTGTTCTTCAACATGCGCCGGGTCCGCGCCCGGCTGGAGCGCGAGTCCGAGGCGCTCGGCGACCACATGACCGGCGACGAGATCCGCCGCCGCATCGCCGAGGACCTGGGCGCCCCCCTGCGCGACGTCGAGATGATGGAGGGCCGGCTGGCCGGCTCCGACTTCTCGCTCAACGCCCAGCAGGCCGGCGACGAGGGCCGCGAGTGGCTCGAGACGCTCGAGGACGACGCCCCGAACCCCGAGATCACCGTGGGGCGCGAGCGTGACCTGCAGGCCGCCCGCGGCTGGATCGCCGATGCGATGACCGCGCTGACGGACCGCGAGAAGATGATCATCGTGGCCCGCAAGATTGACGACGACCCCGAGACGCTGGAGAGCCTGGGCAGCAAGCTCGGCCTCTCGAAGGAGCGGGTCCGCCAGCTGGAATCGCAGGCCCTGCGCAAGATGCGCCGCCGCCTCGAGGACACGCTGGGCGAGGCGCCCAAGGAGCTCGCCTCCGCCTTCTGAGGATCCTGCGCCGCGCCCCGCGCGCGCAGGCCCCTTCTGCCGACGACCGCGGACAGCCTCCGCGGTCGTTGCGCGTTTCGGGGGGGATTTCCCTTCGCCCCGGGACTTCACCCCTCCAGCCGGGCCGGGTCCAGCAGCGGCATCCGCGGGCCGGGCAGCAGGTCGTAGGGCGCCCGCCAGCCCGGCAGCGCCCGGATCCGCTCCAGCCAGGCCGCCACGGCGGGGTGGCTGCGGTCCCAGTCGAAGCCATGCTCGGCGGCCGAGTGGATGACGTAGCCGCAGGCGGAGACGTCGGCGACGGTGGGCCGGTCCAGCGCCAGGAACGGGCTCGCCTGGAGACGCGCCTCCAGCACCCCCAGCACGTCGCGCAGGCGCTTGCCGAGGAAGCGAAGCTCGGCGGGGTCCGGCGTCTCGACGAAGGCGCGCAGGTAGCGATAGGGCGCAAGGCAGCCGGTCAGCTTGTGATTGTCCCAGAACAGCCAGCGCAGGATCTCGAAGCGCTCCTCCTCCGTCTGCGGGCCCTGGCGGCCGAAACGCTCGGCGAGGCGCAGCAGGATCGGGGCGGTCTGGGTCAGGCGGCGGCCGTCTTCCTCCAGCACCGGGATCTCGCCCATCTCGTTCACCGTAGCGCGCCATTCGGGCGTGCGGGTGACGCCGGCGGCGAAGTCGGTCCAGATCGGCTCGAATCGCTGGCCGCAGAGGCTCAGCATCAGCGCGAGCTTGTAGCTGTTCCCGGATTCGGGGAAGTGATGGAGACGGTAGACGGGCATCGGTCGGCCCTCCGAAGGCCGTCCGGGCCGCTGAAAACGGAACGAACGACTCGCATGACGGAACATTTGTTCTGGAATAAGGGCGCAACGGCCCTCCGGTCAAGCCGGAGGCGCCGGTGAGCGACGCGCAGATGGAGGCGGCGCTGCGGGTGATCGGGCGCAAGGGGCTCGAGTCCCTGACCCATCGCGCGGTGGCGGCGGAGGCCGGGATCTCGCTGGGCGCGGTCACCCATCGCCACCGGCGGCGCGACGACCTCGCGGCCGCGGCGATGGCCTATGCGGTGGCGCAGGAGACGGCGCGCGCCGAGGCCTTCGCCCTGCGCCTGCAATCCGAGGTCTTCGACCTGCCCCGCTGGATCGACGCGGTGGCCGCCCACTATGCCCGCGAGCTGGAGACGAATCGCGACCGCCACGCCGCCTGCTGCGAGGCGTTGCTCGCGGCCGCCCGCGACCCGCGCCACCGTCCGGCGCTGGCGGCCTGGCTTGCGGCCTGGCGCCGCGCGCCGGAGCTGGCGCTGCGAGCCGCGGGCGTCCCAGCGCCCGAGCTGCGCGCGGCCGAGCTGGTCGACGCCATGGTCGGCGCCGTGCTGCGCCAGCTTGCGGTTCCGCAGGCGGATTTCGCCCGCGCGCTGCAGCGGATGCTGGCGGCGCTGATCGGGGGCTGGATGCAGGCGGGGCGCGCGGGGAGGTAGTCCACGCATGGAGTGTGAAATATTTCCGCCCCGCAATCGTGATTGTGAAACCCCTTTCAATCGATGTTGCGATGCGCCAATTAGCGTCGTGACCCTGCGCGCGCCTGCCCGATGGCGGTGTGCGCGCGGCGCTGGTACCACCGAGCTGACCGGAGAGATGCGGGATGAATTCGATGCAGCAGGACGTTCAGGCCGGCTCGGCCGCCCCGGAATTCGAGTGCCCCGCCTCGGCCTTCGCCGAGACCGTCCTGTCGGTGAAGCACTACACCGACCGGCTGTTCAAGTTCCGCCTGTCGCGGCCCGCCAGCTTCCGCTTCCGCTCGGGCGAGTTCGTGATGATCGGCCTGCCGGGCGAGAAGCCGGTGTGGCGCGCCTATTCCATCGCCTCGCCCAGCTGGGACGAGGAGCTGGAGTTCTACTCGATCAAGGTGCCCGACGGGCCGCTCACCTCGGAGCTGCAGAAGATCCGGGTCGGCGACACCGTGTGGTTCCGCAAGAAGCCGACCGGGACGCTGGTGCTGGACGCGCTGGTGCCGGGCAAGCGGCTGTGGATGTTCTCGACCGGCACCGGCATCGCGCCCTTCGCCTCCGTGATCCGCGACCCCGAGACCTATGAGAAGTTCGAGGACGTGATCCTGCTGCACACCTGCCGGGACGCGGGCGAGCTGACCTATGGCCAGGAGCTGGTCGAGGCGACCCGCGGCGACGAGCTGGTGGGCGAGGAAGCGACGAAGAAGCTGCGCCTGTTCTCCTCGACCACCCGCGAGACGACGGACGTGATGGGCCGCCAGACCGACCTGATGGCCAGCGGCAAGCTGTTCGAGATGCTGGGCGTGCCGCCGATCAACCCGGCCGAGGACCGCGGCATGATCTGCGGCTCGATGGCGATGCTCAAGGACACCAAGGCCGCGCTCGAGGGCTACGGCCTGACCGAGGGCGCCAACAACCGCCCCGCCGAATTCGTGGTCGAGCGCGCCTTCGTCGGCTGACCGCTCGCGCCTGCGTAGAATGCGAAGGGCCCCGGGGCGCGTCCCCGGGGCCCTTCGTCGTTTTCCGGGACCGCGGTGCGATGACCTGCCTGATGATGCCGCTGCTGGACGAGGGCACGGACGTGTGGCGCCCGGTGCAGGCGGCGCCGCTGGGCGACGGGCGGTTCCGGATCCTCGGCCCGGTTCCCGAGGGCGAGACCTGGGCCTTCGCCCCCGGCGCCGAGGTGCGCGCGCAGGAGCGCCGCTTCCCGGACGGCCTGCGGCTGGCGGCGGGCTGAGCG